>JAHQVY010000102.1 GCA_019634095.1 Cellvibrionaceae bacterium | reverse complement strand
AATAACAAATTCATCGCCGCCGAGGCGGCATACCACATCGCTATCACCCACTGATGTTTTTAATCGTTTCGCCACCGCTCTGAGTAGGTCGTCGCCAAATTCATGACCTTTAGTGTCGTTGATGGTTTTAAAGTCATCTAGATCAAGGAGTAAGCAGCCAAATTTTGCGTTGCATTTGCTAGCCTTTTTCACATTGCTTTCGAAGCATTCGTTTAGCAAGGCTCGATTCGGTAAGCCTGTTAAGATATCGTGAAAGGCGCGGTAACGAAATTCTTCCGCGAGCTTTTCCAGTTCGTGAGTTCGCTGCGATACCTGCTTTTCCAGCATCAGATCGCGATTCTCGATTTGTTCTAGCATCGAGTTAAATACCTTGCTTAGGCGGCCAATCTCGTCCGGGGTTTCAACTTTTGCGCGCAGCGAGTAGTTTCGAGTTTGGGTAATTCTTTGCGAGAGGGCGTGTAAACTAAACAGAGGAGACAACAGTGACTGAATAATAGGTAAACACAAAGCAATAGTGGTGAGAGTGGCGAAGCATATCGATAGAATAAGGAATAAAATAATATTTCTGCGCTGTTGATCTATTTCGTCTAGGGAATACTCAACTATGAGTGTGCCAATTTTTTCGCCAGTAGCCGTTACGTCGCGGGTTAAGCGACTTCGGTTTACGCTGCTGTCGCGCAGTTCGGTATTGACATAGTAAGCGAACCGCTGATTTTCTTCGGTTTTCAGCCGCGCGCTGATCACCGCTTTGTCGTTAGCCGCGGTGCCTAGCAATGTACTCGCTTCTTGTGGTGAGTCGAAAATTGTAGGCACATCAATGTTGCTCGCCAGTATATCTGCGGCTATACCAATACGGGTCTCGAGCGCGTTTTTTGACATATCGGTAGATTTCCATAAAACCAAAAAGCCAAAAATTGTACTTGAAAGCAGTACTCCCCAGAGTGTTGCAACCACGATGCGCGATTTAAAATCCTTATTGAGGAAGGGAATGTTCTTCACTGTGTCGGCTTTCCCTTTGGCTGTTTCGACAAATTGAGTAATTTAGCGCTAACTTTAAAGCCTCGACTTGTCAAATCGCTATTATTAATATTGAATTTAAGTTTTGTTCCTAGGGTAAATAGGTGTATGTGTCCTTTTAACTCGCTGTCGCCCTCCGTAACCAGCAAGGTATGAGCAGGTGGTTGGGTTAAAATTGCGCGATAAGCGCTCGAAACACCCTTTGCTATGTATAATACGTGGCAGTTATTTACATGGTTTTTTTCGGAAAGCGGTGAAATATATTTTATTTTTAAGGGGTAGCTACCAACCCCTTTTTTAATAGTTGATAACTGGTAAATATCTTCCTTGTCTTGTGTTGCTGCACACAGAACAAATTTACTATCGGGGTAAGTAGAGTTTTCCGGCCAATCAATTAGGTTGGAAAAATACCATAAATATGCACCGCGAAGAGCGTTAATTTTGGGATCGGCGTAGCAATTTGTTGTTACGTTTAACGCAATGATGGCGCAGAGCTTAGCAATGTGTCTGAACATCAGCCAGATTTTCATTGAAACTTATATTCCATTTTAACTAGTCCATAAGGCTCTACTTGGTTGGGTACTGATCTAAATTGCTCTCGGGTTGCCTCGACATGTTTTTTGCCAAGGTTTTTTGCCATTGCGGAGACTTGCCACTGCGTGCTTGGTTTCCATACTAAATTGAGGTCGGCAACAACATAGCTGTCGTTGACGGAAGATAGTGTTTGGTTGTCGGTTAAACTGGGGGTGGTAAACTCACCCTGAGCGTGGCGCAGCGTGGTATTTAGATGCCACCGGCTATTAAAGTGTAAAGCGTTTTGTAACACCGCGGTGGTGTTCCATCGGTGGCTTTGCCTTTCTTGGGTTTTAAAACGCGACAAGACCAATTGTGTGCTCCAGCGGGGCTGCCACTGAATTCGAGATGAAAATTCACTCCCCAAGGTGTCGTAGTTTTGGTTATTGGCAAGGATTAATGGTTGGTCGATATAAAGTGGGTTGCCAAGGGCATCGGTGACTATCTGGGGTGCGCCCAAGGGGTTGGCGGATATGCCGTTTTTGTAATTGTGCTCGAATAATACAAGATCGGTATTGAACTTATTAAATGCAGTGCGCCAACCAATTTCATTTGCGCTAATGCGTGTGGCTGGCGTATTGGTATCAAACCCGGCAAAGCGCGAGATCACTGGCAGCGGCAGTTCGCCTCCTTGTGCTAAATAAACCGGCGTGTTTTCTGTGTCGACAATAGTGCGCGCTGGCGTAGATACCGCCTGGGAGTGGGCCAGCCACAAGCGACTGTATTCGTTAGTGTTCCACATTAATCGTAGCGACGGTTGAGTTTCCGGCTGGCTCAGATCGTGGTCATCCCAGCGCAGCGACAGGGTCAGCGATATTCGGTCGCTGAGTGATATTCGATCGCTTATGTAAGTTCCCACATGATCGATTATGCGATCTGTTTGTTTAATGGTGGCTTGCAGTATTTCTTTGTAAATAAGGCTGGTGTCGCTCATGCGCCAATTAAAGCCCATTGACAAGCGATGGTTGGCGAAATTGCTCAGCAACTCAAGATCTGTTTGGTAATTGGTTTCTTGCCACAGGTAAATCAGCGATTCACTGTCGACGCTATCGATTGCCACACGTGCTGTGTAGGCAAAGTGGCGATTAATTTCACTGCTGTGTTCGCCTAAGAAGACCGCGCCAGATTTGTCGTCGTCGAGAGCCGCACTGTTGGTCTGCGGCGGTTGCGTTGTAATCCAAGTGTAGGTGGGGGAGGTGTAGACACTGTAGTTATCAAAGCTGATTCGCGAACGGCTGCGTTGTGTTTCTCGCGATAGGTTAAGCTGGGTTCGCCAATTGTTAGTGCCCGCCTCTCGATCGCCATTAAGGTTTGTCAGGCCGTTCCACTGCCGCTGTTGTCCACTGAACAGTAACGACCAGTTTTCGCCAATAGCTTGATCCCACTGCAGACTCACTCCGCGATGACCCTCGCTGCCACCGAGCAGGGTCAGGCGCGATTTTTCCTCGTCGGCGCGTCGTTTGGTAATAATATGAATAATGCCATTCACAGCGTTTGGCCCCCAGCTGGCGCCATTGGGCCCGCGCACTACCTCAATGCGATCGATACTCTCAATCGAGAGATTCATTTCATCCCAATTCACGCCGCTAAACACATTGTTGTAGGCAATACGGCCGTCGACCATAATCAGCACGTAACGTGAGTAACGGCCCCCAGAGCCGCGAACCGCAAGAAACCACTCGTTGCTACTGATTTGCCCCATAAAAACCCCGGGCACTAGGCGCAGTGCCTGGGGTAGGTTTTGCGCACCAGATTTGGCGATGTCCATAGCCGACAATACATAAGCTGGATAAGGTAAGTCTTTAACGCGGCTTTTGAGTTTTCCGGCGCTGGAGAAGACAACATCCATGTTAACCAGTTCTTCAACGTCCATCATTATCAGATCGGCTGAGGTGGTTTTGGTCACACTAGTCATGCCGAGAGCGGAATAAAAAATAAAGAAAGTGCCAAGCGTCCAGTACAATTGCATTAAAATCTCCTAGGCGGAAGTTGGACTATAAAGTGGTAGCAGTTCAGCTGTCCGTCCAAACATCGTTTTGTTCTGTCAGTAAAGTGAGCTGCATTGCGGTTACCGGCACGTGGAGCAGCTGCATCGTATTGTTGGTTTTGGGGTCGGTAAAACGCTTATTTCACGTGTTGTGGCCGGGTGAAGCTGTACCGCAAAAATCACTCGCTTCGAACAAGTGGCCGGGGATCGTTATCGCGGGGCAAGTTAAGTTATTTAGTACTGAAGAGTGTGTGTTTCCGGGTTTTTTGTAAAAATTTGCGCATAAAGTGGGGTTTATCTCTTAGCAAAAAAACACTCAAACAACGTCTTGCAACTACATCTTCCGTATTAGTAGATCTTGCACCTTACGGATACTTTGTGTCAATAACGAATTAGTTCCAGTCGAGGTATGCAGTGCCATTGTTTTCTATTGTCGACTTAATTCACTTTTTGGTGTTTTAGAAGTGAGTTTATAGAGTTGAGACAGGTGGGAATTAGTTCTTTGGGCTGGTTTTTGTAGGGTTATGCATAATTTGTTTATTTGCGTGTGTTTTATGAAATATCTCTATAGATATTTTATTTTGTGGAATTTTACAAGGCGAAGGTTAATGAATAAATATGCTATACCTGTTAAATAAGCCGTTAAGTAATTGGTGGGCTTCGTTATTGTTTTAATTTAGGTTTAAGCTTTAGTTTGAAATAACGTTGCTTTTACGCTAAGCCTGAGTTAGTCAATTGCTAAGGTAGTGAAATCGGATGAATAAGAAGCCATTAACTTTGCCGATCAACGATGTCTTGAGCGATATCTGTCGAGTGCTAGAGCATCGCGATGAACTGGTGTTGCAGGCGCCGCCGGGTGCTGGCAAAACCACTGCGGTCCCCCTGGCCCTACTCGATGCGCCCTGGCGCAATCAACGAAAAATTTTGTTGCTTGAGCCGCGGCGCATTGCGGCCAGATCGGCCGCGGCGAGAATGGCAGAGTTATTGGGGGAAGTACTCGGGGAGCGAGTGGGTTACCGTATCCGCATGGAAGTCTGTGTCAGCGAGGCAACGGTGATAGAGGTGATAACTGAGGGCCTATTAATTCAGATCCTGCAAAGTGATCCGGCCTTGTCAGATGTTGCCGCAATTATTTTCGATGAGTTTCACGAGCGCAGTATTCACAGTGATTTGGGTTTAACGTTAAGTTTGCAAGCGCGCGCCCTGTTTCGCGAGTCGCAGCCTTTAAAGCTGGTGGTGATGTCGGCGACCCTCGATGGCGACGCTGTTGCCAAGTATCTCGACAATGCTCCGCTGCTTCGCAGCGAAGGTCGCAGCTATCCGGTTGATATTCACTACGGCACGGGTGTTAAAGCCGGGGAGTCGCCGGTACCGGCCACAGTGCACTGGGTGCGACAGGCCCTGCGCGAACACCCGGGGGATGTGCTGGTATTCTTGCCCGGTCAGCGGGAGATCGAAGCGGCGCAAGCGATGTTAAGGCACGATTTGCCGCAAGATACGCAGGTGTTCCCCCTCTTTGGTAATTTGAGTTTCGAGCGCCAGCGACAAGCAATTGAGCCCCTGCCGAAGGGGCGTAAAGTGGTATTGGCTACCGACATTGCGGAAACCAGTTTGACCATTGAGGGAGTCAGCGTGGTGGTAGACAGCGGCCTGTGTCGCCGCGCCGTGTTTGATGCGCGCAACGGTTTGACTCGCCTGCACACGCAGCGGGTGAGTAAAGCGTCTGCGGTGCAGCGGGCAGGGCGCGCGGGCCGTTTGGGTCCGGGGCACTGCTACCGTGTTTGGCGTCGCGGCGAACAGGCGCAATTGGCGGAATTTAGCCAGCCAGAAATCCGCGAAGCGGACATGGCACCGCTGTTATTGGCACTGCTGCGCTGGGGGGTGAATCACCCCGATGAACTATCTTGGCTCGATAAGCCCAATGGCGGCGCTGTGCAGCAAGGCTTTGAGTTGCTGACCCGCTTGGGGCTGCTGCAAAATTCGCTTGGTCAAACTGCGGCGCCCGCGCGTTTGACCGACTACGGCATGCAGTTGGCGCAGCACCCCTTGCACCCGCGTTTGAGTCATATGCTGCAGTCGAGCGTGGCGCTAAACTGCAGCGCCCTGGCAAGTTTATTGGCGGCCTTGTTAATCGAAAAAAGTCCGCCACTCGATGGCGGGGCCAGTTTGTCGGGTAAATTACAAGTGCTTGTCGGGGAGCGAATCTGTCCCAAGAGTCATCAAGCTTGGCGGGCCCGCTGTTTGCAGCAGGGGAAACGCTATTGTCGCCGCTTCACCAGCGCGAGCGACTTTGAGCGGGCTGTGCGGCACAGTGGTCGAGCTGCCGTGGATATGCAGCAAGCCGCGCAGCTCTTGGCGCTGGCCTTTCCCGACCGAATTGCCAAGCGGCGAGATGCTGCGCGACACGTATACTTGCTCAGTAATGGGCGTTCCGCGAAACTGTCGCAAGACGATGCTCTCGCTGGAGAGGCGTATCTGGTGGTGAGCGAAGTGGGCGGTTTTGCCGGTCAAGCCGAGGATAAAATATTCAGTGCGCTGCCGCTCGCCGAGAGTGCATTTAGCGGCCCTTTGCAGTCACTCACCGAGCAGCGGCAGTGCACAATGTGGCGCGGCGACAAGCTGCAGGTGGAGCATCAGCAGTGCCTTGGTGCACTGGTTTTAAAGCGTCGCAGTTTGCGCGATGTGAGTGAGCAAGCCTATTGCAGCGCTCTAATTGAAAGGCTGCAGCGGGAGGGCTTATCGGCGCTGCCGTGGACTGACGCTTTGCGCCAATGGCAGCAGCGGGTGGCTTTGCTGCGGCGCTGCTTTCCCGGGGACGCTTGGCCCGACCTGAGCGATGCCCAACTGCTTGCCAGCCTCGATGAGTGGCTAGCCCCTTATTTAGTAGGGCTGCGCACCTGGTCGCATTTAAAGCAGTTGGCCTTGGACAGTATTGTGCAGAATCTTTTAGCTTGGCCGTTGCGGCGGCGTTTGGACGAACTGGCGCCCAGCCATATCACCGTGCCTTCGGGCTCGTGTCTGGGTATTGATTATCTTGCGTCGCCTCCGGTACTAAAGGTGAAGTTGCAAGAGATGTTCGGTTGCAAATCCACGCCGAGTATTGCCGGCGGCCAAGTGCTTTTACTGGTGCATTTATTGTCTCCGGCGCGGCGCCCCCTGCAAATCACTCAAGACCTCGAGGGCTTTTGGAACAATAGCTATCAAGAGGTGAAAAAAGAAATGAAGGGGCGCTACCCAAAGCATCCCTGGCCAGACAACCCCTGGCAACAGGCGCCGACCGCTAAGGTGAAAAAACGTCTGTAATGCGCTGCTTATCATTGTTGTATATTCAATGATGTTTAACATGTTTGCGGAATATTTGCCGCTGTTGTAACGCGCCGCGAGCGGCGATGTATTTGTTAGGCCTAATGCACTGCATATATACCCAAAACACTTGAGATTTAGGCCTTATGAGCACGCCCCTAAGTGCCCTTGGCGGTGTTGCTCCGCCTTAAATAGAATGGCTATTGTGCGCTGTCGCGCCTTGCCAAGAACAAAAATTGGCGCACTCCTAACACGTAAATCTCAAACGCTTTGGGTATATCATTGTGTCCAGGCCACCGCGATGGCATGAGTTTGAACACTTTGCCCGATATCCAGCAGCAAAACACCGATTAATGGGATAGAATGCCGCGCTTTACCACTAATTAATCGGGTGCGCATGAAAAAGTTTTTACCAATTTCCTGCCTTTTCGCATTGTCTTTCCCTGTTCAAGCGAGCTTGATCGATATCTTTAAAGATGAAGAGGGAAGAACCAAGTGGCAGCATGTCGCCAATTTTTCCAGCAGTGTTCTTATTCTACTGCTATTGGTGACAGTGGTGTTTTTGCTGATTGCTCATCGCCGAGCGAAAAAGTCGAATGCCGAGTTGAATGAAATTCGCAAGTTTTTAGAACAGAGAGTGCAAGAGCGCACCGCCAATTTGCGCGCTGCCAATATCGCCCTGGAAGGGGAGATTAAAAAGCATATGGAAACCGCTTTCCAGCTGCGGGTATCTGAAGCGTATATTAAAAGTATCCTCGACTCGATGCCGATTATGCTGATTGGCCTGAATAGTAAAATGGAAATTATTCAGTGGAACCGCTGGGCGGAGACAACCACAGGCATGGATTCTGATATCGCCCTTGGCAAAAACTTGTGGGATGCTTACCCTGCTATTAGTTTAGCGCCGCAGCAGGTGGAGGAAGTGCTTAAGCAGGGGAAAAACTTAACAATAAAACACACCCAGCGCGGCCAATACTACTTTGATATTACGCTTTATGCCGTTAAAGACCAAAAAGAAACCGGCGTGGTTATTCTGGTTGATGACATTACCAAGCGCATGAAAGCTGAAAACAAATTGGTGCAACGGGATAAAATATCGGCAATGGGTGAGCTGGCCTCCGCCATGGCCCACGATATCAGCTCGCCACTCCAAACCATCTTAACCACCCTCGGTGTGGTTCGCCAGCAGTTGGCAGAAAAGTTTCACCAAGATGAGCTTAATGGGTTAACGAATATCCTGACCCCGATGTTGACCAATGCCGAAGACAGCGGCAAGCAGGCCTCAGCAATTATTCAGAATTTGCTGGAGTTTTCTCGCAACCACGACGATACTAGCCAACCGACGAATATCACTGAGGTGGTCAATCACAGCCTGGATATTGCTGCGTCGCTGTTGTCGCACCCCTCTGGTTTCCGCTTTAGCGACATAAAAATTGTCCGCCAGTACGAAAAAGTGGCGAAAATACCGCTGATAGTTTCCGAAATACAACAGGTTTTTCTCAGTTTGTTTCGTCACGCATTTCACTATCTCAGCGAGCGCATGGGAGCCTCTGGTTTCGTACCCGAAATACAGGTCGATATCAACGAACTATACGATGCGATTTGGGTAAAAATTCACCACAACGGTAAGGGTTTGAGTGCAGAAGAGCAGTTAGAGATCTTTGAGCCGTATTTTTCCAATATGTCGGAGGGAACCACCTGCCCAATAGAACATCGTTTGAGCTTCTCGCATTTTATAATCACCGAGCATCACGCGGGTCAAATGGCGGTGACCTCAGATTTAGAGCTGGGTACAACCTTTCATATCCAGTTTCAGGTAACGAAATAAACTATATGGCACGAGTAACGGCCCTAATTTTTTTTAAACCAAATGGTCGATATTTAAGCGCCATTAATGGCTTTTATCGTTTTGTTTAATTGTTTTCTGTGGCCTGTTTGTTTAACCTAAATAAATCAGTTGGATCGTAGCGAGGGCGTTCAAGGGGCTGAAATTAGAGTGAATTTTTTAACTTTTGCGGCAAATTCGTAGTCACTCTACGGGTGCAGCCGCAAAATTGAAAAAACGCTTTAATTTCAGTT
>JAHQVY010000101.1 GCA_019634095.1 Cellvibrionaceae bacterium | reverse complement strand
CACCAGCTTCGACACAATAAAACAGGCATCGATCAAGTCATTCGATGGTTAAAGAAGCAATACAAGGGCAATCCGTCACCCGAATTAGAAACTGAAATCACTTATTTTACAAACAATCGTGATCGCTGCTTTTACAAAAATATGAAAGAGGAAAAGCGACCGATTGGATCAGGCATCGTTGAAGCGGCTTGTAAAAGCCTTGTTTCAAAGCGTCTAAAGTGTTCGGGGATGGCCTGGCGCTGGACGGGTGGTCAAGCTATTTTGAATTTTCGAGGCTATTTAAAAAGCAAGCTTTTTGATGAACTATGGCTTTCGCTTGAAGAAATTTACCGGCAAAAAACGGTTCAATTTACCTTTGCTAGCTGATCTACACCCGGATCGAGACATGTCAAAAATATGGATGTCTTTATATATTTTTGGTTTTTTTAGTTTCTTGTGTCTAGCTCTTGTCGCAGCCAAGTGTTGTGCAGGGGAAGTTTTTCGCGCCCTAGCGTTAGTTCTTTTTTCACCCAGGTGGGTAGTTCTAGGTTTTTTTTGGACGGGGCCGTTAGGCTCGGCGGTGCTGGGAATTGCATGCCGTAGAGGATGTATTCGTAATTCATATGCCCAAATAATTGCATGGCGTCATGAAAATCGGTGTGGGAGCAGGCTTTTTCTCGCCACAGTTCAAATAGCTCTTGCAGTGCTGCTGGTATGCGAGCGGGTTTGCGCACTTCGCGCCAAAATGGCGTATCGTCTCGCTGGCTTAAACAGTAGTGCAGCACAATAAAATTTAAGATTTCCTCGTAGCGGTTTTGCAGTAAACGATTAAAGCGCTGCTGTAAACTGGCGCTGTTGTCGCCGTGGGGAAAGTATTCGCACAATAGGGCCGCGGCGTATTCCACCAGGTAAATGCCGGTGCTTTCCAAAGGCTCGATAAAACCCGATGCCAAGCCGAGGGCGACGCAGTTGTGTCGCCAACTCTCGGCGCGGCGGCCGACACGAAACCGCAGCACTTGGCCACTGCAGGAATCGCTGTGGGCACCCTCGGCTCGGCGCAGCTCCGCCTCGGCCTCGGTATCTGAAATAAATTGGCTGGAATAGACATAACCCAAACCGCGTCGATCCGCTAAGGGAATATCCCAGCTCCACCCCGCCGAGCGCGCCGTGGCCGTGGTGTAGGGTTTTCTATTATCGGGCCGCTGTACACTGAAGGGTACCCGCAGTGTCACCGCGCGGTCGCAGAGCAACCAGGGAGAGTAGTCGACATGCGGCACTTGCAAAGCTTCATCAATTAATAGGCCACGCAGGCCGCTGCAATCGATAAATAAGTCCGCGGACAACCGCTCTCCCGCGTCGGTCAGCACCGCTCGTATATCGCCGCTGTCGCTATTGCGCTCAAGCCCCTGCACCTCGGCGTAGCGGTGCACTATGCCCTGCCCCAAGCCTTTGCTACGCAACAAATCGGCAAACTTTTCGGCATTTAAATGGTAGGCGTAGGCCAGCGGCGACTGGTAATCTGCTTGCCCCAAGCCCTTCGGGGCAAGTCCCGCGTCGCAAAAAGCCGCCTGCGTACTCAGCCAATAGGCAAAGTCAATATTGCGCTGACTCTGGGCCCACTGTAAACCGCGGTTGTCACCAGAACCCGCCGCGCGGCGATCAAAAGGGTGGTAATAGGCATGCCCGGGATGCAACCAATTAACAAATTTAATGCCTTGCTTAAAACTGGCATCACTGGCGACCATAAACTCCCGCTCGCTAAAGCCAATCGTTTGCAAGGTGTTAATTAAGGTAGGTATGGTGGCTTCGCCCACGCCAATACGCGGAATACTGGGCGACTCGATTAAAGTTATCTGTATGCGGCTGCCATTGCGGTGCTGATTTATGCGCGCATTTAAATAGCACGCTGCGAGCCAGCCCGCAGTGCCGCCGCCAACAATAAGAACTTGCTTGTTTCTGTTTGCCATTATTGTGCTTTTTTGTTCGAAACCAATCGGTGGTAAGAGAATCGATGGCTACCCAATCGACGGCTACTAAATCGATGGTAATGGAATCGTGTAGCCCGCGCCCGCTGCGGGATACACATCTTAGCCATGGGCCGCCGCTAAAAGGTGGCCCTGATTCCAATACCAAAACGACGGCCATTTTGCTGCAAGGCAAGAAAGCGATTGCTGTGCACCGAAAACTCTCGCAGCTCTTCGTCCATTAAATTAATGCCTTCAAAAAATACCGTGACCTTTTCGTTAATTGTATAATCTGCACTCATATCCCACTGGCCAAAATCCTCCCGCTGCTTCGGCTGCCCTTGCCAGTCCGACAAGCGCACCAAAAACTCTTCGCGCCAATTGTAGGCCAAACGCAGCGACCATTTGTCCGCCTCGTAAAAACCTACCAAGTTAAAGGACTTGGGCGATAAACCCTCCAGAGCAAAACCCTGTGCATTGGCTCCCACCGCCGAGGAGTATTGTGCATCGCTATCCACCCAAGTGTAATTAAATTGCGCGCCGAAACCGTTATCCCATGCGTGACTTAACGCCAACTCAAAACCGGAGGCCGTCGCAGACTCTTGGTTTTGCGGCAGGGTTTCTTGATACGTTAAGTTGCAACAGGGGTCATCGGTTGCCGTATCTTGATCAATGGCATAACGGGGGATATCTACCGGCTGCGTAACCAGAGTAATCCACTCATCCACATCTTTATAAAACGCGGCAACACCCACAAAACTCGTATCGCTGACGTACCACTCCCAAGACAAATCGAAGTTGGTAGAAACAAAGGGCTCGAGATCCGGGTTACCGCTGGTAATTTGCGGATTATTTTCTCGGTGAGAAAAACTGCGCGCCGGGTACATACTACTAATGGTCGGACGCGTGACCGTTGTAGCGGCGGCAAATTTGAGTTTCATATCGTTGTTAAAACTCAAATCGAACACCGCCGACGGCAGAAGATTGGCGTAGTCGCTAGTAAAACTCTGCCCTGGCGTAATAGATTCGTTGGGTATTAGGGTGTTGTCGCCGGTCTGGCTCTGCACCCAAAGCACTTCGGTGCCCACCCCTTTGGCTTCTACGTCGGTGCTCACATACCGCAGCCCCACCAGGGCTTGCCACTGCGCCCACTGCCATTCACCGGCAAATTTTAGGTCTACCCAAGCACCCAACACATCTTCGCTAACCGTGGCCGAATTACCCGGAATAAAACCCGGCGCATGGCCGCCGTTTGCCTGGTAGGCATCCGCCTCGGCCTGGGTGCGAAAGCCATTGTCCACCTGCCACTGCACCGCGGCGTCGGAGGCGTAGAAATCGAGCAGATCGCGAGCCTCAAAGGTCATCCAGGCCGCGGGCTTGTCGCCGCTAAAATTGGACAGAAAATCGCTGGGCTCATAGGGTCGATAAACGTCGGCTCCCAGCGCTTGAATTGGCACATTGTAACCGCAGTGAAAACAAATAAAGGTCTCGCTGGGCGTTTGCAAGGAGCGTTTATCTTTTTCGCGCTGGGTATAGCTGCCCCCTGCTCGCACTCGCGATAAAGTGCCATCGAAATCCCAGGCGGCATCTAGCTTGGCTTCGAGAATATCGTCGGTGACCTCATCACCTTCGATACGCCCCCAGTGACCGCGGTACAAAGATTCATCCTGCAGCGGGCCGCTATTGGTAAACGAGGGAATATCGTCGCCCGCATTGTAGCTGAAGCGCGGGTCGGAGCTGGCCGCGGCAATACCGGGGAACAGACGCTGGGTCTTACCGCCGCCTTCATTTTTTGCACTCCCCACCGACAAATCGCCAACCAAGCTAAATCGTTCGTTCACCTGCCAATCCATATTGATGCCAAGCTGGCTGGTAACCGTGGGGCGATCACTGTAATCATAGGCGCCGTCCATCTGTTGCCCCAAGCTATTAATCGGCAAGCTCGACACGCCGTTGTTGTAGTCGTCAATTAACTGCTGATCGATGGTCGCGATAGTATCTGAACCGGCGCGACTAAATGAGGTTACGGTACCGTTTTCGTCAATAACGGGGTCGATAAAATTATCGTTGGGAAAAAAGGGCTGAAACACACGGCCCTCGCGCTGCAGGCGGAAATCTGAATACAGAGCATCCACGGTAAATAGCAAGTTGTCTTGCGGTTTAAATTGCAAGGCGCCGTTTAAGCTTAAACGCTCCCGAGTTTCCGCCCAGCGCGCCATAAAATAATTGCGCGGCGCATACACATTGGGAATTTCTCTAACCGAGTCTTCGCCCGGTACATCGCTTAAATCCAAGGCGTAAATAGGCCCATTAATCCAACCTTCAACGCGCAGCTCGTCGCGCTGTGAACTGCGATCGGACCAACTGAACGACAGCAAACCACCCAGGGTTTCGCTGTCGTTGGTCGCACTCACCAAGGCGGATACACTCGGCGAAGTCTCATCCACTAAATCGTCGTAAACCCCCTTTACCGAGGCCACGGCCACAAAAGGGTCCAAATCGAGGGGGCGACGAGTGGTGATATTAACGGTACCGCCAATCGCTCCTTCTTGCATATTTGCCAGCGGCGATTTATGCAATTCAACCCCACTGACCAATTCCGAGGCAATCACATCGAAAGAAAATTCACGGCCCGGGTTGTCGGTGGGCATAGTGCGCCCGTTGACTAGCACTGTATTAAATTCCGGACCAAAACCGCGCACCGTAATAAACTGCCCTTCGCCCCCATTGCGCTCAATGGCAACGCCAGTAATTCGCTGCAACGATTCGGCTATATTCGTATCGGGGAATTTCCCGATATCTTCCGCCTTAATCACTTCAGAAACATTGGTATTATTGCGCTTTTGCAGCAGCGCTTGGCTTAAGCTCGCGCGGATTCCGCGCACCACGACTTCTTCCTCGACAATCTGCTCATCGTTTTGCGCAGCCGCTTCTAGAGACAAGCCTGCCAGTGACATTGTGAAGGCAATAGCTGCAGAGAGTTTATTTTTATTGAACATAATTGAAATTTCACCGTCTAACGAGTTAATTATTATAATGTGCTGCACCCACTGGCTTACACCTGTTGACCAAGCGAAAACGTAGAAGGGGCAGAAAATTTGAAAGAACAGAAGCTTAGAAAGAACTACCTAATGTCAAATACGCCGTGAGACTTTACCCTCCAATAATCATAAACACGCTACCCGCGTTTCCGCGAGTGTCTGTTTAAACACAGTATGTCGCTATCCTTGCGGACATTACCGGCATAGATAATACCGGGCTAGATAGCAACGGCACAGGACCGTCCAAGCCCTCAACAAACGACTTTATATAACTACACCCTCATACCACCGCAGCTCTAAACCTCGCATAATTCTTTGCAGGTAATTTACAGCAACAGTCAGCATAATCCTAAATTAATCATTTGAATCTACTGCGGACGCCCAATGAACTGAAATTAAAGCGTTTTTTCAATTTTTCGACTGCACCCGTAGAGTGACTACGAATTTGCCTCAAAAGTTAAAAAATTCACTCTAATTTCAGCCCCGTGAACGCCCTCGCTACGATCCAACTGATTAATTTAGGATAATTAACATGTGTAACTAATTCAACGATTTAAAGTTATACTTTGGTATAAGGAATTGCGTATTCATTAGTGCGGCGTATACGACCCCGGGCAACCTCAGCAATCAAACTCAAGCCCCAGAATTTTGAACATCTTTAGAAGAAAATAAGACAACAAGCCTCAACTGCCTGGCATGTGTCCGCTCACAGACCTATCGCTGTTAACTTGCAAAGAAAAGAAAGGAAAAGAAAGGCCTGCAACAT
>JAHQVY010000012.1 GCA_019634095.1 Cellvibrionaceae bacterium | reverse complement strand
TTAAAGAGCACAAACCTTTGGCTAAGATTGCAAGCAATCAAGCGGTGAATGCAAAATAAACCTACATTTGTGACTTTTTAAGACAGATTTTTTTCAGGTATAAAGCGACCGACAGCAGCCACCATCGCAAAAGCCCACTAACGCCCGGTGCTGCTCATACTTTGGCCGGAGAACCGTCAGCGAGCAACAATGGCTTTACGCTAAAAAATATTGGTAAGCTTCATTTTGAGTTTCATCCCAATAGGGATACCCCAGTTCGTTGAGTGTTTCTATCAGGGCTTTACTCTCGGAAGTGGGTACTTGCATGCCAACCAATACGCGGCCAAAGGCGGAACCGTGATTGCGGTAGTGAAACATTGAAATATTCCAGCGCCCCGCCAACTTGGTAAGAAATTTTAGCAATGCGCCGGGCCGCTCTGGAAATTCAAAACGATACACAATTTCGTTTTCCACCTGCGGAGCACGGCCGCCAACCATATGGCGAATATGTAATTTTGCCATTTCGTTGTCGGTCATATCGATAACGTGATAATCCTTGGCTTGTAAGGTAGCCACTAACTCTTCCCGCTGTGCTTTTCCCGGCGTTATTTGCAAGCCCACAAATATTTGTGCGTGGTGCTCGTTGCTGTAGCGGTAATTAAATTCGGTAATGGCATGCTTTCCGAGCAGCGCACAAAACGTTTTATAACTGCCGGGCGCTTCCGGAATGGTTACTGCCAAGATGGCTTCACGCTGCTCGCCTATCTCGGTGCGTTCACTAATGTATCGCAGCCGATCGAAATTGGTATTGGCACCGCTGTCGATGGCAATCAAGGTTTGGTTTTTAACGCCAGTGTTGTTGACATACTTTTTTAAACCTGCCAGGGCGAGTGCACCCGCAGGTTCAGCAATGGAACGAGTATCTTCGAAAATATCTTTAATCGCCGCGCACATTTCATCGGTGTTGGCGGTAATCACATCGTCGACGGTATCTTTTAACACGCGAAAAGTCTCTCGACCAATTTTAGCAACCGCCACGCCGTCGGCAAAAATACCCACTTGAGATAAGGTCACACGCCGTTTTGCCTCCATCGCCGCTTTTAAACAGGCGGCATCTTGCGGCTCCACCGCATAAACCTTGATCTCTGGGCGAACGTATTTAATATAAGCAGCCATTCCAGCACACAGGCCGCCGCCGCCAACCGGGATAAACACCGCATCGATAGGGCCGGGATGCTGGCGCAAAATTTCCATCGCCACCGTGCCCTGCCCGGCAATCACATCGGGATCATCAAAGGGAGGAATATAAGTGAGTTGTTTTTCTTCCACCAATGCCATTGCGTAAGCGGACGCTTCATCGTAGGTATCACCAACCAGCATCACCTTAGCATTGCGGCGCCGCACCGCTTCGACTTTAATCGACGGGGTGGTTTTCGGCATCACAATTGTGGCTTTTACCCCTAGGTGTTGAGCAGCCAAGGCTAGGCCCTGGGCGTGATTACCAGCGGAAGCCGCAATAACACCGATGTGTTTTTGTTGCTGGGTTAACTGGAGTAACTTGTTGTATGCGCCGCGAACTTTAAAAGAAAATACCGGTTGTAAGTCTTCTCGCTTCAACCACACTTGGTTTGCGGTTCGCTTTGAGACTAAAGGGGCAAATTCGAGCGGCGTTTCAACGGCTAAGTCATAAATTCGCGCATCGAGAATCCGTTTTAGATAAGACTGGGGCATAATAGCTATGGTTTTCACGGTTATTTTCGGCGGCCAATAGTATCGGATGCGCCCACTTAAGTCATGATGAAAAACCGGGGTGTGAATAATATCGCTGAGATTTTGCAAATTTTGGGAATAGATTTATGAACCAAGACGAATTAAAAGGCGCCGTTGCCAAAGCGGCACTTGACTATGTTTTGCCAAGCTTAGAAAGCCATTCGATCTTGGGCATTGGTTCCGGCTCAACCTCAAACATGTTTATCGACCTGCTGGCGCAGCACCGCGGCGCCTTTAGTGGCACTGTGGCCAGCTCCGAGGCCTCCGCGCAGCGTTTGCAAGCACACGGTATTCAGGTATTCGACTTAAACAGTATCGACCGCTTGACATTTTACATCGACGGCGCCGACGAAACCAATCCCGAACTCGATTTAATTAAAGGCGGCGGCGCCGCACTCACCCGTGAAAAGATTGTCGCCTCCGTGGCTGACACCTTTATTTGCATCGCCGACCAAAGCAAGTGGGTGGATACCTTGGGCAATTACCCACTGCCGGTTGAGGTAATTCCGATGGCCCGCGCCGCAGTGGCCCGGAAGCTGGCAAAGCTGGGTGGTAACCCGGTGATGCGCGAAGGCGTGGTCACCGATAACGGCAATCACATTTTAGATGTGTTCGATTTTACAATTCCCCAACCCAAGCACAGCGAACGCGAAATCAATCAAATACCTGGCGTGGTAACCAACGGCTTGTTCGCCCAGCGCGGCGCCGATCTGTTGTTATTGGGCACCCGCGATGGCGTTAAGACCTACTTGCCACCCAATGCGGCCAACTGAGCCCAGCATCGGATACCACACAGGCTTCACAGCGCGGTAAGCCGCGGAAACGCTGCTTATAGATAGAGGGCTTATAAATATACTTGGCCCGCGCAGCCAGCTGAGCGTACAATAGCGCCCCGCAAAACACCCACAATGCCAGCGTAACTGGCACAGCATGTTACTCAGCCTGCAACGCTTAGATACTCAGGAAGCCCCATGGCGAAAACCTCTCTCGATAAAAGTAAAATTAAATTTCTCCTCCTTGAGGGTGTGCACCATTCGGCAGTGGATACCTTGAAAAATTCCGGCTACAGCAATATTGAGTATCACAAAACCGCTCTCGGCGCAGCCGAACTCGCCGAGCGAATCCGCGATGCCCATTTTATCGGTATCCGATCGCGCACCCAACTCAGCGCCGAGATCCTGCAGCAAGCCCACAAACTTGTCGCTGTCGGTTGCTTTTGCATTGGTACCAACCAAGTGGATCTCAACGCCGCCTTGGAACAGGGCATCACGGTATTTAATGCCCCCTATTCCAACACCCGCAGCGTGGCCGAACTGGTGATTGCCGAAGCCATTTTATTGCTGCGTGGCGTTCCGGCAAAAAGCAGCGCCTGCCATCGCGGCGAGTGGCAAAAAACCGCACAACATGCCCATGAAATACGGGGTAAAACCCTGGGTATTATTGGCTACGGTTCCATTGGCAGCCAAGTAAGTGTGCTGGCGGAGGCACTGGGCATGCAAATTGTGTTTTACGACGTTGTCACCAAACTACCGCTGGGCAACGCCACCCAGAAAAAAACCTTAAGCGAATTGCTGCAGGTGTCCGATGTGGTGACCTTGCACGTGCCGGAAGATGCCAGCACCCGGCAAATGATCGACGAGCAGCAAATTGCCCAGATGAAACCCGGCGCGATTCTAATCAACGCCTCCCGCGGTACGGTGGTGAATATTCCAGCCCTGGCCAACGCCCTGGAAAGCCAGCATTTGCACGGTGCGGCCATCGATGTGTTCCCGGTAGAACCCAAGAGCAATCAGGAAGAATTTCAAAGCCCACTGCGCGCCTTCGACAACGCGATTCTCACTCCCCATATCGGCGGGTCCACTATGGAAGCTCAGGAAAATATCGGCTATGAGGTTGCAGAAAAATTAATTAAATATTCAGACAACGGCACCACCACCTCCTCGGTTAACTTTCCCGAAGTGGCCCTACCCTCCCAGGCCAAGGCCCACCGCTTATTGCATATCCACCGCAACGTGCCCGGCGTGCTGTCCTCCATCAACCAAATATTTTCCGACAATCATATTAATATTCTCGGCCAATACTTGCAGACTAATGAGAACGTGGGTTACGTGGTATTAGATATCGACGCCGACTACAGCGAACTCGCTTTGCAGCAACTGCGGGCGATTAACGGCACCATTAAATGCCGGGTCTTGTTTTAGGGTGGCGGTTAGGGTGGCGGCTTTAGTTATTAGAACAAGGCGATAAGCCTTAGATTTTAACGAGAACCTTAAGCAATCTGCTTGTAACAGCTAAAACTCAAACATTACCCCTAAAAAAAGGCGAACTCATAAGAGTTCGCCTTTGCAAGGTTTTACCACCCACTAAGCATTCATAGATGCCCGGCCATTAAGCCGCTTTGTAGAAATCTTCACCCACGGGCAGTTTCGCCCCTCAAAAAGCCCCGGTACCCGGCTCGGGCGTCGGTTCACTGGTGGGCTCGCCACTGGGCTCGGGGTCAAAACCAAAGTCGATTTCAGGTGCCGCAAACTCAGCTAGGAAATCATCTAGGGCGATACCGTTCAGCGCAAGCTCCGCCTGCTCTTCTCCAGCCAGATCTTTGTAGCCGATTCTCACCAATGGTTGGTTGTCTAGCGCCGTTTCCACAAACAGGAAAATATGCGCCCTATCGCGGTCCATGCCCCGGTGTTCGGCAATAGACATCGGCACAGTGAACTCGAGGATATCGAAAGGCGCTACCTCGGTGACCAGGTTTGCCGGCACGGTGTCGAGTATTTCCGGCACTGGCTCATCGCTCCCGTTCTCCTCATCCAGAGTGCTATCTAGCCTATAGCTGCGCACAAAGGTGACACTCAAGGCGTCGCCGGCAGTGCTGCCATCACTGGAGGACAAGAAAGCGCTCACCCAGTATTCACCCTGTTCATCGTGGCCCTGGGACAGCGCAATACCCTGGGCAGTCGGTACGTCAGCTGCCAAATCCGCGGCCGAATTAATGGCTTCATCCAAGGTAGCCGCTGTTTCATACTGCGGCATGCCGTCGCTGTCGATGCTCTGCTGTTTGATATACACATTAGCGCATGCAAAAGGCATATCCTCAGCCAGTTCGCCTTGTTCAGCGTCACATTCGAAGGCGTAAACATCTTGCGGCAAGTCGACGTGAGTCACGTAAATCTGCGCTCCCTCAGAGAAGATCGCCGCTTCGCTGACACCCGCGCCAAAATAAACCGGCAACAAGTCCGCCATGGGTAGGCCGCCAACATCGAAAGACTCCAGGTCTACGTAAACCTGCTTAACATCCGCGGCAGTGCCGTCGACAGTGGGGTTGAGAATTGCCGTGTCGCTGCCCTCCTCCGCCATGCCGACCACCGTGTACACGTCATCCACCGCGACAATGCCCTCGCCAGTGATTACGTACTCGGTATCAAACCCTTGGTCGAGCGACCAGCCCGGTAGCTCGCTATCAAAATCCCAGAAGTAAGCTTGTTCAAGTGCCCCGGACTGAATAGTGTTGTATTCGAAGGCCGCAAAACCTTGGTAAGTATCTACTTCGGCGTTCAACCACGCCACACCCGTGCTAAAAGCCAATTCTTCACTCACGGATTCGGGCATACTGGCCAACACGTCGATAGTAGCCCCACAACTTACCGCGCCGTCATCGGACAGTTCGCTCTGTTGGATTTGTGCTTGCCAAGTGCCTGCCTCAAGGTCGTAACTGCCGGAAATCGTCACAAAATCCGCTTCATCGGTGACCAGCTCCAGCCCGTCGTTGCCATCCACTATGCCGGCGATAACCAGTTCGCCGGGGTGGCCAGGGAGCGTAAACAACAGTTGATTACCCGCCATTTCAGCCAGCAAGATTAGGTCTTCGTCGGCGGCTGGAGCGCATTCACCCAGCGCCTCGTCATAAACGGTTGAACCCTCTGCGTAGTTGATGTCGAGCAGGTAAACAGCGCCCAAATCGGGCGCCTCCAGGTCACAGACATCGCCAAGACCGTTATTATCGCTATCTTCTTGGGCGCTATTTGGCACGGCAACACAGTTATCTTCCCGGTCGTACACTAAGTCACCGTCAAAATCGCGGGGCTCTTCCGGCTCGGGGCTGGGATGGGGCTCACCGGGTCCGCAATCCGCCGTGTCGCAGAGATAGTCGTCGGGTGCCGGCCAAAAATTGAAGAATACATCGATACCAAAGTCTTGCACTTCGATATCGAAGGACTTGCCTTCAGGGTCGCGGTAGGTCGCAAAATAGAAGCTGCCATTGCGCACAAAGCTCAACTCGCTGCCGGAGATCGGTTCGCCGGTATCGTAGTCGAAGGATTCCAAAGTGGCACCTTGCAGTGCCTCTGGCAAACTCAGCAATACCAAGTCCCCGTCAACGCTAATATCGAGCAATCGCTCACCCATTGCCTCATCGTTAAAGCCCTGTTGCTCGTCGTAAGACAGGCTCGCCTGACCTTCAATGACACTGAAACCCGCCAGTGCTTGTGGGCAGTCGAAACAGCCGCCAGGCTCACCGGGCTGATCACCGCCGCCAAAAAAGGTTTCAAATTCGATAAACCCTTCACCTGCACCTTCAAAATGGGCGAGCACCCGAAAATCGTGGTCCACTAAGCGGCCGAAGAATTCCACAAAGCCGATAGCTTCGTCGATATTCACGCTGTAAGTGCCATCACTCTCATCGGCTTCATACTGTTGCGGCCCGCTATCACCGTAGCTTTCCAAGAAACTCACACCAGTGTCGCCGCCGTTGAAGGTGAAGTTCCATATGCCGCTATCGTAGGCCACGTTCAAGTCGCTGCTGCCATCGCCATCTAAATCGTGATCGCCGGCAATCGCCTTGCGCGGTGGCGGTAGGAACCAAGCCAGGCGCATTTCGCCGGCGCGAACATAGCGAATATCGAAATCCACCGGTTGACCCGAGTTGTGGTTAATAAACATAAAACCCGG
>JAHQVY010000100.1 GCA_019634095.1 Cellvibrionaceae bacterium | reverse complement strand
GTGCCACTGCTCAGAATTGCACTGAGTATTGCACCCCCTCTGCTGCTTATGATCCTTGTACTGGGTTCGATCATATCCGGCGCGGCCACACCAACCGAAGCCGCAGGCCTTGGCGCACTCGCAGCCATCTTGTTGGCGGTGGCAAAAAAGCAGTTAACATGGGCAATCTTGCAAGATGTTGCCGTTGCAACCACCAAAGTCACAGCGATGGTATTCGCCATTTTGCTGGGTGCCTCTCTATTCTCTTTGGTGTTTCGCGGCTTCGGCGGCGAAGAATCCATTAATCATTTCTTCCAAAACTTGCCTGGTGGCACAATAGCTGCGTTGTTAGTGGTTATGTCGGTGATTTTCCTGCTAGGTTTTATTCTAGATTTCATCGAGATAACCTTTGTCGTCGTGCCTATTGTGGGGCCGGTATTACTGGCTATGGGGGTAGATCCAATATGGCTGGGCATCATGATTGCCATCAATTTGCAAACATCCTTTTTAACCCCGCCCTTCGGGTTTGCCCTGTTTTATCTACGCGGCGTCGCGCCACCGGAGGTAAAGACCACGGCCATTTATCGAGGTGTAATGCCGTTTATCGCAATGCAAGTTTCAGTAATGATTATTTTGTGGTTCTGGCCACAACTTGCGACTTGGTTACCTTCCATACTGATGAAATAATCGCGTGTTAAGTTAGCGATCACTCGCGTAGGCTTGAAGTCAGACAGAGAGTAAGCTAGATATCACTAGCGCTGAATGTATCCAGAACTAAAAAAACTGCGGTGTCGGTCTATTCTGTAAATACGCTCCACGATGCTCTGTGCAAGCTTGTTAACCAACTGGAAACATGAATGGTAAAAATAGACGAAAACCCCACCCCTGTCGGCGAGCTTGTGTTGCAAACCCTGGCTATGCCCAGAGACACCAACTCCAATGGCGATATCTTCGGCGGCTGGCTGCTGGCCCAAATGGACTTAGGGGGCGCCATTGCTGCTCGCGAAGCCGCCAAAGGCAGGGTCACAACCGTGGCGGTGGGCAGTATGGTATTTCTACGGCCCGTACCGGTGGGCTCCACTGTGAGCTGTTACTGCGAAATCTTGGACATAGGCCGCTCATCCATTAAGACCTCGGTAGAAGTGTGGGTTAGGCAATGTCATAAGCGGGAGCAGCAAAAAGTCACTGAAGGAGAGTTTATTTACGTTGCTATCGACGATACGGGGCGCACCCGCCCAGTTCCGCCCGAAGAGGATGAGGATTAGTCCTCAGCGCGACAGATAGTACGTCTCCTCGGAAATATCATGGTAGGACCGCACTGAGTCTAAGTACTGCTTATAAGAGCGGTATACCTTGTTAAACATCTCATCTTCGGCAGCCATTTCGTCGTACATATCAAAGCTAATGCGTCGAAAGGCTGCCAGCACATCATCCGGAAACTTGCGCAGCTCGGTGCCATGCTGGTCAATCAGCTCCCGCAAGGCGCGATTATTCCTCGACGTGTACTCATCGAGCATATCCTGATTCACCATGCGCGCAGCCACGCTAATCACCGACTGTAGGTGCTCGGGTAAGGCTGTATACGCTTCCTGGTTGACGATAATTTCCAGTGTTGTGCCCGGTTCATGCCAACCGGGATAATAGTAGTACTTAGCGACTTGGTGAAAACCGAATGCGAGATCGTTATAGGGCCCCACCCATTCGGTGGCATCGATAACGCCAGACTGCAAGGAAGTGAATAGCTCACCGCCGGGAATAGTGATGGCTTCGCCGCCGGCACGAGTGAATACCTCGCCACCCAGCCCGGGAATGCGCATTTTCAAGCCCTGAATATCCGCCATGGAATTGATTTCTCGATTGAACCAGCCTCCCATTTGCACTCCCGTGTTACCCGCGGCAAATGGCAGCAAATTAAACGGTGCGTAGATTTCACGCCATAGCGCCAAGCCGCCACCATAGTGTAACCAGCCATTGAGCTCCTGGGCATTCATACCAAAGGGCACACTGGTGAAAAAGGGTGCTGCAGGTATCTTCCCCTTCCAATAATAGGCGGCGCCGTGCCCCATCTGCACACTGCCCGAGGACACGGCATCAAAGACGCCCATTGCCGGCACTATTTCATTGGCACCGTGAACTTGAATAACTAACTGTCCACGACTCATTTTTTGCACAGCTTTGGCGAAGTTTTCCGGTGCCAAACCCAAACCGGGAAAATTTTTCGGCCAGGTAGTAACCATTTTCCAGCGGTAGACTGGATTGTTCTGTTGAGACTGCAATTCGCGGGTTTGCGTGGGCTGTGTAATGGCACTTTTCAACACCAGCAATGCAAATAACAGTACACTCGTCAGCAACAGGGCAACGATAGCGAGGGGCATCCACCAAGGTTTAAATTGCGTGGTCATATTGTATTCCCATCATTTCTGAGCTGCGAAGCTGATCCGCGAAGCCCTCTATCCCACACAGTGAACTCAGGGTATTCCGTTTCAAGGAGCTAAAAAAATGCAGATCCAACAGTTGGACTTTGTCGAAGGCGCCAAAAGCGCCAAGGGCATAGCGGTAATTATTGATGTTTTTCGAGCCTTTACAACCGCCTGTTATTGTTTTGCCGGCAACGCGCGAGCGATTTATCCCGCGGGAGACATCGAACAGGCCATTGCGCTGGCGAACCAGCTGGATAATACCTTATTAATCGGCGAAAGAAATGGAAAAAAACTGCCGGGATTCCATCTCAATAACTCGCCCACAGAAGTTCAGAATACTGTAATCGCCCACAAGAATATTATTCATACTACCCATGCGGGCACCCGGGGACTGGTAAATGCCCTTGGCGCCGATAGGGTGCTTACCGGGGCCCTAGTCAATGCCAAAGCTACCGCTGACTTTATTCTTCGCTGTCAACCGCGCGATGTCAGCTTGGTGCGAATGGGCTGGAAAGCGCAAACGCCCACCGATGAGGACAATATCTGCGCTGAGTATATCGCGGCCCTGCTCGCGGGCGAAAACTTCGACGAGGGTAATATCCACGACTTTTTGCGTCAGTCGCCGTGCTCGCGACGATTTTTCGACCCCGCTGAAACCGGCAGCCCCGCGTCCGACTTCGAACTCTGCACCCAACTCAACCGCTTTGAATTTGCCCTTCAATTGCACCTTGAAGACGAGTGCCCGCCTCGCATTGTCAAAGCCAGTGTTTGATAGACACCTAACCTTGAACCTAAATAAATCAGTTGAATGGCACTTAATTTAGCTGCAGCTCCAGAGATGGCCGGCGTATTGCCCAAGCCCTCCCTTGCCAATAACGCTGGGTAAATATGAATGGCAAAATATCTGGACAGTCATAGCTTCTGCAAGCCTAGTGTAGCGTCTCAAACTAACGTCACATATAGACGAGACGCATTTTTGAAATAATATACCCAAAGCGTTTGAGATTTAGGTGTTAGGCGTGCGCCAATTAAGGTTCTTGGCAAGGCGGTACTCACAGGGATGTGAGGTATTAGGGCAACGCACAACAGCCATTTTATTTAAGGCGGGGCAACACCGCCACGAGCACTTAGGGGCGTGCTCATAAGGCCTAAATCTCAAGTGTTTTGGGTATATAGCATTGCGCGGAGATTTTTTGTAGCGAAAAAAAGTTTCACTTCGTTAGTAAAGCCGAAAAAAGTCGAGTACAAAGGCTAGAAATGCTGTTGCAGAAGTCGCTAAGCGGTTCTGGGCAGAACATTTATACAACGTTACGTATACAACGTTACGCTAAACCGGTCTTTCCCTATTTAGATTTATTAGCCGCGGAGGAATTCACACTATGCAACAACACGTATCGCAACCGCGTATTGGCTTGGCACTGGGGGGCGGCGGCGTAAAGGGCCTAGCTCATATCGCCATGCTAAAAGTTCTCGACGAATTCAAAATAACGCCAAGTAAGATTGTCGGCAGCAGTATGGGTGCCATCTTGGGCGCGCTTTACGCATCGGGCTTATCAGGGCAGGCAATTGAGCAGCGTGTAAAACAGCATATTATCTTGCCAGGGCAAGCCTTCAAAGATATCTTTCAGCAACGCAAGCACCTACTCAAATGGGCCAAAGTGTTTAGCTTTTCTCAGCATCGAGGAGGCATACTGGCCGCCGACGGACTCTTCGAGCACTTATTTTTTGAGCTGCGAGATATAGACTTTAAGGATTTAAACCTGCGCTTTAGTGCCATGGCAACAGACTACCATACCGCCGAAGAAGTGGAATTAGACAGCGGAGAACTGTTGTCGGCAATACTGGCTAGCATGGCTATTCCAGGCGTTTTTGCCCCAGTAAAGCGCGACCAACGTCTTCTGATTGATGGCGGTACCGTTAACAACCTACCCTGTGACAGATTGCCCGACAGTGATTTGCGCATCGCCAGCGATGTGATTACCCTAGCCCCCAGCCGCGAACCCAAAGCTAGCCAAGCATTAATCGATGCGGTGAGCATCGTTTTAACCCACAACACCAGGCAGCGCATAAACGCATGTCCACCGGATTTGTTGTTTAAGCCGGACACCAGCGGGATTGACGTATTCGACTTTTTAAAAATTCGCGAAGCACTAGCGCGAGGGGAGGAGGAGGCGGAAACCTTTCGCAAGCGCCTCCGCTCGGTTATCGATCCACAAATCGATTAGCTATTAAGCACAACATACTTTAGCGAGTCAGCTTAATCCTAAGTTAATCAGTTGGATCGTAGCGAGGGCGTTCAAGGGGCTGAAATTAGAGTGAATTTTTTAACTTTTGTGGCAAATTCATAGTCACTCTATGTGTGCAGCCACAAAATTGAAAAAACACTTTAATTTCAGTTCATTGGGCGTCCGCAGTAGATTCAACTGATTAATTTAGGTTCAAGCCCAGCCCGGCACTCTGTTTGAGCAAAGTGGCCGTTTCGAGAGCTCGTGTTTGCTCTGGGGCAGCTAATGGGAGAGTGGTGTGCGTAGTGCTTGCGCGGCTCAAAACACGCTGCGAAACGCGATTAGGCTTGCGGTAACCGCTACGTTGAGGGATTCCACCTCATTTCTCATGGGGATGGACACCGTGTTGTCACACAAGGCCTCAACTGCCTGGGAAAGGCCTTGTGTTTCATTGCCGAGTATAAAAACCCTGGATTCATTGGGTGGAAGTTGCGAGAGTTTTAAGGGGGCCTTCGCATCGAGACCATAAATTTTTGCACCTTGTTGTTTACATAGTGCTAACCCTTGTTGCAGATTGCTGCACAACAGAATTTGCGATTTAAAGAGGGTGCCAGCGCTCGCTTTTATCACCAGCGAATCCAATGCGGCGCAGCCTCTTTGCGGCAGAAGCAGTGCGGTGATTGGTGAAGCGCACACGGAGCGGATAATCATTCCCAGGTTTTGCGGGTTGGTGATATTGTCTAGAGCGATCATTTCGAAGGGTTGCTGCGAGTTGCTCAAAAAGAAATCGTCGCAGTATTTAAGGCCGTCGAGGGTGAGATCGAGGGCGACTCCCTGGTCCTGACGGGCGTTTTTTGAGATGCGTGCGAGGGCTTGTTTGTCGTGATAGCACACCTCAGTGCCTTTCTTTGCTGCCAAGCTCAGAAGCTGCTTGAGCGCATCTGAAGGTCTGTTGCTCCTGGCAAGATGTAGGCGAAAACACGCGAGTTTTGGGTTGGCCAGTGCTTCCAGCACCGGCTTGCGGCCGTAAACAGTCAGTACCCGATTAAAGAATTTTTTCTTTTCCAGGTAGGCGGGGGAATCGGTTGTCATTTATTGCCTTGAAAAAATGTACTTACTCGTTGGGGTGAAAATAGACCCCCTCATTGTAATCCATTAATGCTTCAAGAACAGAGCGACGCGATAAAATACCGACTAATTTGCCGTGATCGACTACAGGATAGTTTTTGGGTGGGCCTTTCGACATGTTTTCAGCCACTTCGATAATTGATGTGTCCGGATTTACAGTGAGGACTTTGGTGACCATTAGCCTGGTAACCGCTTTAGACTCTTCCGCATAGAAGGCTTCGTTGAGTAGCTCTCTGATGCAATCTTGTTCGGAGATAAAGCCAACCAGGTTGTTTTGTTCATCGACCACCGGTGCCCCTGTCGTCAAGTCTTTGGTGAGTAATTTGACGACGTCACACACTGAAGCCGATTGTTGAATGGCGTGAGGATTTTGATCCATATAATCTTTAACGAGTATAGACTGCACGGTTGCACACTCCTATTTTATACATGTCTTCGCGTGAAGCACTGAGTTATTGGCGAGTATTACAATATTTGGACCTTCGCGATTCTAATTAGTTTTAGTTGTTCAGCGAAAGCGACTTTTTAAGTTTAGCAGGAAGTTTTTACTAGGCAATTTTTTATCGGCGCGTAATTGCGTTAGTCTGCTGCAAACTAATTGTTTATTAAAAGAGCTCTGCTAACTTGCCGTATCCTCGGATATTAAGTGGATTATTTATATTAAGCTCTTAAAGCATTGTTTAAGTGCCACTGAAATCCACACCCTTGAGTTAATTCCCTTCCCTCTATTACCTTAACCCTGCGCTACAAAATTTATTTTTATGACTCCGTTCCACTTAAAGCGAGGTTGATGCAATGTGATAAAAGTCGCTTGCCAATTTCACTCAAGCTTAAATTGTCGTTCTAGCTAGCGCAATAGGCGCGCATTTGTGTGCTGTTTTATTCTTGCGCTGCTTACCGTTTTCGCTGTAAATAATTGTTAGTCGCCGGGTATGCTGCAATGCTTTCTTATGTTGCACTGTTCCAGTGTTGCATTGCGTCACTGGATTATCGTTTTAAAATGGACGCTGATTTACTGTACAAAATAAAAAGGAGCACGCATAGCTTTAAATAAAAATTTATGTGAATGTGTAACGAATAGTTACCTTGAAATAAAAATGAAACACTAAGTGCGGAGATGGGTTACAACTGCCACGTTTTTTTGCGGCATTTTATTTGTAAGCGCGTTAATGATGCGTGGAATACTCGTTAAGCACCAACACTGAGCGTGACGATCTTTAATTTAGAAAATGATATTTCGCTGCGTTGTTCTCATGTAAATTAAGCATATGCAATTGAAGCTAAATGAATCATTTGAATCTACTGCGGACGCCCAATGAACTGAAATTAAAACGTTTTTTACTGCTTCTTAGAAAGCCGACGCTTTTTTCCCTGTCTACTTCAAACCGCGACCGGCAGGAAGGTGTCTGGGCGAGCTGTAGGGCGAAAGTCACAGCGGATTCGAACCTGGGCTGTGTTTCTAAGGCGTGGCTTCTAAGATGTGGCTTCTAAAGGACGCGCACGAAATAACTCCAGAATTTGGCGCCGATATAAGTGTCACTGCTTAGGTGTAAAAAGGCAGGCATAGTCCAATGGCACTTAATTGAGCCCGTGAAACGCTATATATACCCAAAACACTTGAGATTTCGGCTTCATGAGCACGCCCCTAAGTGC
>JAHQVY010000099.1 GCA_019634095.1 Cellvibrionaceae bacterium | reverse complement strand
TATTAGGGCAATGCAGGAGCAATTGCCGAGACAACGCACAATAGCCAGTCTATTTAAGGCGGAGCAACACCGCCAAGGGCACTTAGGGGCGTGCTCATGAGGCCTAAATATCATTCGCTACGGGTATAGATGATAGCCGTTGGCTTAGTATGCCCATATTTCTCTAGAGGACGAACCGTTCAAAGGAGCCCCGATGCGGTTTTTAATAAAGCAGTATTTACTTTAAGTTGTTGCTATTTACCCTCCAGCAAAATCGGCAAGTGCTTTACCTTCGAGCCGATAAGTTATCCATTCTTCCAGGGGTTTCGCGCCGATGGACTCATAGAACTTTATTGCCGGTGTATTCCAATCAAGCACATTCCATTCAAACCGCCCACAATGATTGTTCACCGCTATTTGCGCCAGATGACGGATGAGTTTCTTGCCGGCACCCGCGGCTCGGTAATCTGGAGATATATACAAATCTTCTAAATAAAGCCCATTTTTACCCAGCCAGGTAGAAAAATTAAAAAAATAGACGGCAAAGCCTATCGCCTTGCCGTCAAGCGTGCATATAAGTGCTCGCGCTGTCGCATTACTGGCAAAGAGCCTATTTTGAATATCCTCAATGGTTGCAACAACCTGATCTTCGGCCTTTTCATATTTGGCAAGCTCTCTTATAAAAGCCAAAATAAGCCCAGCATCTTGAATTGTTGCATTGTTAATGACTATCTGTGACAAGCTTTTTCTCCGAAAAAAGTGGGTAGATACCCACAGCGACTAAAGTTGAGGCTTTATCGGCACAACACTTAAAGCCCTGAAGGTTTGCTCACCTTGTTTAACAGACAGCGAGCTATCTCGTATTATCACAGCTAGTTAAAAACAAAAGTGGACGCACGCCTAGTAATTAAACCTTACACACTATGGGTATACTACCACAGCGCAAAGCAAGGATACCGCCTCCTTCAAGCCGTCGTGCAAAAGGTTGTGGGTAATGAGCCTATATAGACAGTTTCAAAGCCGGTTTGAAGCAGAGCAGTTTCTGTCATGGGTGACGACTAGCTGTGAGATATACCCATGCAACGTGCAATGCTCCCGCCAATGTCCCGACACGTTTCACCAACATCTCTTAGTTGCTTAACGTCCTAACCTTCTAAAACAAAGGTAATAAAGCCAACGAAGCGCGCAAACGAGCGCCGCCAAGGGTATTCAGGTATCATTCAGCCCCTTGGACATACAGTACGCAACAGAATTAGTAGGGTATAAAAACAATGAAGGCTGTTATTTGGGCGTTATTTCTTATTGGCGCACTGAGCGCTTGCGCCTCGCTTGTGGATAAAGGCGACAAACTGTTTGAAGCGGGTGAATACGAGGATGCGGCGGATTTTTACCTGCGTGCCGTTAGCCGCGACCCCAATAATATAAAGGCCACCATCGGCTTGAATAAAGCGAGAGAAAAAATCATTGACCGCGGTTTAATTTCTGTACGAATGCTGCGTTTGGCCAGTAACCCTGTGGGCGCAACACAGAAGCTCGAAGAGATTTTAAAACAACAGCAGGATTGGGGCATTGCACCCGTTGGTGCCGTGGCGGCAACACAACAGGAAGAAACGCGCTTCGCACGCAGTTGGCTAGCCAGTGAGGGCCGCCGTTTAACCGATGGCCCTCACCCCGACCAGTACCGTTTTTTTGAAACACAGTATAGCCAGCTTATTGCGGGGAGTGCCGCGCTAAAAAAGCAGTTTGCGCAGGGGCAAGCGGTGGTGCTGGCAAAGGCTAAAACAAAGTGCCGGGGTTTAGCCAGTCAGGTTTCTGGCCAACGCTTTTTTTTGCAGCGCTTTACGCAGAAATATTGCGCCATGTGGCAGATACCGGTGACGCTAAAAGTCGATGCCGTGGATCGATCTCGGTACAAGCACCTCGACCTGAAACAAGATATTAGCGTTATTGCCGAACACGGTAATATCCGCGCTCGGGGGGTGGAACTTGAAGTTGCCAAGCTCACTGAAACCTTTCGCGATTCGATTTGGTATGCGGATGCTGCCCAGCGAGCGCTTGCTGTTAGCGCGACCACCGCGGTGAAACACTCCCGCAGTGCCAGGAATGTAAAGCGCTTTGCCAACTATACTTTGAATAAAACCACCAAGTCGAAAAACAGCGAAGGAGAGGAAGTGGTTAGTGTTCAAAAAACTGACAAAATACACGAATACCGCGCTAGGGTATATCGCGAAGAACTCACTATTAATATGACCTTAAAATCCGAACCGGGAGGCAAACCCGTGCTGCGCAATCACAATTTTGCCGATACTAACTCTACCGAAGCTCACAACGAAGAATTCCCCTTGGCCAACCTGCATTCACGGTCACCGAGCTTTATGAATTTATCGCAAATTTTTGCCGCGCAGCTTAACATCTTGCAGCGAGACTTTCTTACAGCGCTAGATGAACAATGGGAAAAAAAATACTGCCAAGCGGTTGGCAGCGGAGGGCTTGGCGAGAATTCGTTGCGCTGTGCAGCGCTGCGCCCCGAGCACGGTTTCGCCGCTACTTGGTTTACAAGTGCATTTGGCCTCAACTATGGGGATTTAATGTCCCTGGTTGGAAATTAAAACCACGAAGCAGGGGAGCGCTACGCTATGTCAGTGTTAATCAACCGTTTACCAAAGGTAAGTCTATTCAACGCCATACTATGTGCCCTATTTATTCTGTCGGCTTGTTCATCCAACACTAAAGTAGAAAGTGATTTGGGTTTAAAGGGCGCCCCCGATTGGGTAAATAAAGGCAAGCAAGCCTTGAGCAATAAAAAAGGCCGTTACTTTCACGGCAGCGGTTCGGCGCCAGCTATGTCGGATACCTCTTTGCAGCGCTCCACTGCCGACAACCGCGCGCGCGCTGAGCTGGCGCAGATTTTTAGTTCGTATATGAACGTGCTTGCCAGTGATTACGGCGCGGCTTTAAGCGATGGCGAACAGACGGTTAGCGAGCAGTCTTTGTCGCGCACCATTGAAAACACGACGAAACTGAATCTTCAGGGTGCCGAGATAATAGCGCGCTGGAAAGATCCAAAAACCGGTGTGGTGTATAGCTTGGCCGAGCTCGATATGAATAAATTCAAAACTATTATTCATACGGCAAGCCAAATGCACCCAGATTTTAAAACCTTTGTTTCTAGTAAGGCCGATGATATTTTCGATTCATTTAATAGTAAGGGGCAGTAGCTGATGTGTATGAGATTTGTTGCATTTTTACTTGCGCTATTAATTTTCGGTTGCGCTGAAGCGCCAACCCGAGTGGAGCGCATTGCAGCCGATTCAGTGACTGACCTCAGCGGTCAGTGGAACGATACAGATTCTCGACTGGTGTCCCAGGAAATGGTAAGCGATATGTTGGCCAGGCCGTGGATTACAAATCACCGAGCAGCGCAAAATAAACCGCCGGCGGTGATCGTCGGTTATATTCGCAACCTCAGCCAGGAGCATATTAGTGTCGATACCTTTGTTAATGATATTAAAAGAGAGCTGATAAATTCTAACCAAGTCGATTTTGTCGCCGATAGCCAAGAGCGCGAACAACTGCGCTACGAGCGAGAAGATCAAGATCTCAATGCCTCCGCAGCCTCGCGCAAGGCGATGGGTGAAGAGCTGGGCGCCGACTATATGCTGCTCGGCGCGATTAACACCTTGCTGGATAGGGCCGGTAAAACACAGGTGACCTATTACCAGGTGGATTTAAAACTGATTAGCCTGACCGACAACCGAACCCTGTGGATCGGTCAAAAGAAAATAAAGAAACGGATCACCAACGGAAAATCCTATTATTAGTGCTGTCGCAAGCCAACCCACACCTTAATTAATTCAATTATTAGGTAGTCAAATGTCCAGTCAATCGCTATTGATTTTTTTATTTGTCGGGCTGCTTTTGGCGTGTGGCTCTCAAACCCAGAAAGCGTCGCACAGCGAACCCGCGTGGCTGCACGGCGAAAGCCAATCTTTCCCACGCAAGCAATATGTATTTGGCGTTGGTGAAGCCGATACGCTGTCGAGTGCTAAAGAGAGGGCGCGAGCAGAGATAGCCAAAGTATTTAACGTGGCCATTAACACAAGTACCCGTGACGAGAGCCACTATGAACAGCTGGATACCCGCTTAGCGTCGGCCAAAGAATCACTGGTGGTGTCGCAATCCATCGTTACCCAATCGCAGCAACGTATTAGCGGCATAGAAATTCCTCATACTTGGCAGCATCCGAGCAGTCGGCGCTTTTATGCTTTGGCGGTTTTACCGCGACAAAAAACCGCCAGCTCTCTGCGCTCAAATATTAGCAGCCTGGACCAAGCCACGACGCAGGTTTTGGATGAAATCGCCGCAGAAGAGCATTCAATTTTTCAAACGGTGAAAAGTCTCAGCCTTGCCATTGCCTTGCAGCGCAAGCGGAAAACACTCGCTAAGCAATTGGCGGTTGTCTCCTTAACCGCAAACCGCGTGCCGGATAGGTGGAATATCGAATCGTTGATTAACCGGCGCAGCAAGGCTTTGGCTGCGCTAAACGTCGCGGTGCAAGCCGCGGGCGATCAAAGTGATAAAATGGCACGAATACTGGCCAACACCCTGGCCAATCAGGGGGTGAGTGTCAGCAAAAATGGGCAATATCGCATCGGCTTGCAGCTTAGCAGTCAAGCTTTACCAGCGCAGGGCGCCTGGTTCTACAATCTGGCCTCACTCACAGTTTCTGTTTACGGCCGAGACAACACCCCTCTCGGCGGGAAAACCTGGGATTACAAAGTAGCCGCAACCGAACCGGGTTTATCAGAAAAGCGCATTGTCGAGCGGGCGACTAAAATCCTCGAAGAAGAATTGGTTGGCGAATTTTTCAAACTTATGGAGTAAGTAGTGTTGTCTATATAAATAAGATATAAATAAGATATAAAAAGTAGCGTTAATGGGCACAAACCCGGTTTGTACCTAGCCATAAATAAGCAGGCTTAGGGTTTTAAACAATCCTTAACAGGTTTCAAGTAAGGCACAACAATCAGTGCACTTTTATTTAAACGCTTTCCTACCCAAGCGGCTTCCTACCCAAGCGTTTTATTATGCAAGCGAGTAGCTTTAAGCGCAGCATGTGCTCGCTTTTCTTCGGGGCTTGCACGAAATAACTTCCAGCATTTGGCGTCGATATAAGTTTGGCTGCTTAGGCATAAAAAGGCAGGCCTAGTCCAATGGCACTTAATTAAGCCTGAAGGCCTTTAAATACAAGGCTTACAGAAGCTAAGTTAGCCAGGCAGTTTGCCCATTCAAATTTACCCAGCATCATAGGAAGGGGGGCCGGGGTATTAAAGCCCGGCCATCCCTGGGGGCTGCAGCTAAATTAAGTGCCATTCGGGCATAGTCGTTCTATTTGATCTTTTTTACAAATTTATAGCGGGGCTTAGATCACGCCAAAACGGGAAGTTATTGCGTACTCGTTGCGCAGCGGGCTTAGTTGTCGATAATTGTGCAGGCGACAGCTTAGTTAGTCGATACGCCGCTGGGGCAGCCAATATATTGATTGTCGAGTGCGACATCATCAATATATATTTTTCTGGGTGGGGCCGTGGGGTGGTATTGCTCGATACCCAAATGTAAAGTAATAAATGATTTTGGTGCCAGCCAAGCATTATTCTGCACGCTGCCAAGGCAGCCTTCACCCGCTTTCGCCACATAGAGATCTTCCAGCCGCCGGCCATTCAGCCAGTACGATAAGCGGTTATTTCTAGCATCAAAATGCCACTCCACACAGGACCAAGTTTCTCGCGGCAATACCGTGGCTGAATGATCCCAGCAGTCAGTTAGCCACTCTGTCTCACCATCGCCATTGCTATCAATTCGAGTATCGTAATTTGCCATTAAGGTTCCTGCATGTGCGGTATCGCCTGCAACTCTGTAACGATAAAAGACTTGAGTACCCGCGGGTGCGCCGGAAACGGGTTTTGCGTCGCCTTCGGCTTGCGCAAATGTAAAATCACCACCATTATTACCCGGCTCATCCACCCAAAGCAGCATGCGACCATAAAAACCATCGCTGAGGCCAGAGTCTTTTAAATTCAAGCTAAGATAATTTCGGTTGTATCCGCCACCTAGCGCAGAAACTTTTGCGGAATATTGGCCCGAAAACGATTTTTCTTCCGAGATAACGACACTGCCCGCCACGTTGAAAATACTACTCAGATCACCGCCTTCATCGAAGCTATTACAGAAAACCAACAGGTTATTGCTGTGACAGCTTAAGCTGTTGCCACTCCCTGACAATGCGCTCGACGCTAGACCTGCACTGGGGACTGTGCCAAGCGTTATTGCATCATTAGTGTTACCGGGGCCACAGGCGCACATTAAGAATGCTATTGCCGTGGCAAGAGGAAAAATTCGAACATATCGAACACTTTTCAACACTGTCGTTAACATTCAATTTACCCTAACGTTGCATGATTTTTCGGCACAAAACCGCTTTGCTGCTTCGAGGGCAGCGTGTCTAGCTATACTCGATTTTTATCTACTCTACTAAGAGTGGCGTAGTCGAATGGTGCTTAATTAAGCCTCGGGAATGCTTGCATAGCGCCCAGGCAAGGCGACAACTGCCACCCTAAAAGCTTCTCAATCCAAAATACTTACGCAATGTTAGGGTATACTTCGGAAACAGTAATCACTGGCTTACTTACTATCTCAAAACTCAAGCGCTAGGGGTACTCAAATCGCTTAATAAACGGCCGGCCTATAGAGCCACACGCTTCGAATAAACGACCACGCCCAGCTCTATACGAATAATAACAGGCGCCAATGGCAATGCAGTTCACAATAAAAGCGTATAATTAATTTGTGATAGGCATTAAAGTAGGTAGAATGCCACAGTAAAACTGCGAACCTATGCCCTTTCCTGCGTTTAAGAGACTAAGTCGATAGCTTCCAAGCAATAATGCCTACGACAATCGCTAGTCGCTCAAGGTAAGTGCTGATTCTAGCAATCGCGTTGCGTTTAAAATAAGTAAGGTTCACCCAATTTAATTGCTTACTTTATAATAGCTTACTTCATATCTTGCTTGATAAATTACTTAATAGCTGGCTGGCTGCGAAAACACAAACTATGGCACCTTCGCCCCACGCTTTACGTTTAGTTTTTATTGCCTACTGCCTGCAATTGCTGGTTCCCTTGGGCTATATGCCGGCTTCCTTAGCGGAAGACGGTGTATTGATTAAGCCATGCCCCAGTGTTTTCCATTGGCAAAAGCCCGCTATGGGCGGCGGCGCGAATAACCATCAACATAAAACGCAACCGGCATTACAGCCGAAACATAGCACACATCAACATAAAGACCACGCCTCTCAAACAGCTTCGCAAAGCACATGCCCCTATGGCTTGGCGGCAGCCAGCTACGATGATGTACCACTGCCGCTGCCAGGTATTTACACGGCCAAACATCTTTTTGTAGCGGTTTATTTCCATTGCCATTACGGCATTAAACAAACCACCCATAAACAGCAGCCGCGCGCACCGCCCAGCTTTGTCTAGGCGGATATCCTTAGCATGGTTAAGATTTAGGTCTTGTTAGCCTGTGCCTTTTTACTCTTGGCGGTGTTGCTCCGCCTTAAATAGAATGGCTATTCTGCGTTGTCGCGCCTTGCCAACAACAAAAATTGACGCAGCCTTAACACCTAAATTTAAAACGCTAAGGAGATATTCATTCGGCATCGCGGCGGATGGCTTTTAAAGCAGACTTGCCGCCACACTCAGTTTGGCAAAAATAAGATCTGCCATAAAAATCTATGACAGCTACAGCCACAGCTCTTGCTAAAAAAAATAAACTTAATTTCCTCGCCATAGGGCTTACTGTGGTGATGCATTGGTGAAACCGAATATACAAAATTTAGTTAGCTAGTGAAGTATTTGGAGAAAATAATGATGAGCGTGAAATTTGGAGTCAATATGTTGCAAAAATTAAACACTTCCATGCATAAGAAAATCGCAGTGATTTTATTAACTGCAGTGGCCTCGCAGGCTTGCGCAGATGAAGGGCACAGCCCGAGCGGAGCGCAAAGTCATGCGCCAATTGGCGTTATGGGCGACCACATCCACAAAAAAGGCGAATTTATGTTTTCCTACCGTTTTATGCAAATGGGTATGGAAGCCAACCGCAATCGCGGCGACGATTTACGGCCCGAGGAGGTGATCCGTTTTGAAAATACCTTTGCCGGTAGGCCGATGCAGCCGCCGCTACTGCGGGTAGTGCCGCTGGAAATGACCATGGACATGCATATGTTCGGTGCTATGTACGCCCCTTCCGATAAGCTAACTCTTATGCTTATGACTAACTACTTAGAAAAAACCATGGACCACGTTACCTTTAATGGCAATGGGGAGCCGCTTGGTTTTTTCACTACAGAAACCGACGGCATTGGCGACACCTCTCTAAGTGCGTTAATTAACTGGGCCGATAACGTTCACGCCACCGTGGGGGTGTCGCTACCTACTGGCAGTATTGAAGAGACGGGAGAGATATTAACGCCCATGGGGCAAACGCCCACGGTGCGGCTGCCCTACCCAATGCAGCTCGGCTCTGGTACCTACGATGTCATTATTGGCCTAACCG
>JAHQVY010000098.1 GCA_019634095.1 Cellvibrionaceae bacterium | reverse complement strand
GGTATTCCACCGGGTCTTCGAGAGTCATAATATTGACTTCGATAGACTTAATGTAATTTAACATCGAATACAGGGTGGTGGTCTTACCGCTTCCAGTTGGCCCGGTCACTAGGATAATACCTTCAGGGCGGCTCATTAACAGTTTAAGTAAATCGAGGTTATCGCTGTGTAAATTGAGTTTATCGAGTGGAACAATGCCTTTCGCTCGGTCGAGTACACGCAATACGATATTTTCGCCGTGGGTGGTTGGCTGTGCCGATACGCGAAAGTCAATCGCGCTGCCGCCGACCCGCAGCGAGATTCGACCGTCTTGCGGGGAGCGGGTTTCTGCAATGTTTAGGTTAGCCATAACTTTGAGGCGTACCACGATTGCCGACCAATAATCTTTGTGCAAGGAGCGAATTTGAAGCAGTACGCCATCGATGCGGTAACGTAAACGTAGGAAGGAAAGTTCGGGCTCGAAATGAATATCGGATGCGCCGCGTTTTACTGCATCCGTTAATATGGCATCGACTAAACGCACTAGGGGTTGGCTGTATTCTTCGCCACCGGATTCCAAGCTTTGATAGTCGACGACGCCGGTTTCTATCTCTCGTAAAATACCGTCTACCGATAGTTCATAGCCATAGAATTGATCAATGGCATGGCGTATTTCACCTTCGGCTGCCAAAATAGGCCTGACGTCGATATCGGGCGGAATATTGGTTCGCACCCGATCTAATACCATCACATCATAAATATCTGTGGTGGCTATGGTTATTATTTTTTTTTCGGCATCGAAACTCACCGGCAAAATATTGTAGCGGCTGGCAATCTGCTTTTCTATTAAGCTCAGGGCTTCGTTATCGGGAACGATTTTCGCTAAGTCAATGCTCGCCTTGCCCAGAGCTTCCCCTAAGGCATCGCGCATCACGGCTTCGGTGACGAAACCTAGTTCAACAAGCACTTGTCCCAGGGGTTTGCCGAGTTTTTTTTGCTCGGTGATGGCGATTTCAACTTGGTCTTTGGTGACCACGCCGTTGTCAATGAGTTGGTCGCCGAGCCGCTTTTTTTTTGCTTGCGCCATGCTTATCCTCCGGCTTGTGCTAATTGTAATTGCAGTTGTGCGATACGGGCTTGAAGCTCATTGATGGAAAAATTGGCGGCATTGTTAGCGGCGAGTTTTTCTGCATCTTGATAAAAACCCAGTGCCTGCGCATGCAAATTGAGATGGTCCATCGCGACCGCCAAATTAAATACGTAGTCTGGACGGGAAGCATCTAAACGCCAGGCTTGAAAAAACGAGCTCTGTGCCGCTTGCCACCGGTTGCGCCGGGCATGCAGGGTGCCTCTCAAGTAGTGCAGGTGAGCCGCTTTCGGAAAGGTCTGTAACAGCGAGTTTAACTCGCTCTCCAGAGCGATATCGGCAGTATTTAATGCGCCCAGACCAATAATGCCGGCTAAGGCAAATTCGTCTCGTGGGGCTCTTGCAATACGTCTTTGATACAAGCCGAGGGCGCGCTGTTGTTGTCCGAGCTGAGTGGCGACTGCCGCCGCTCCGAGTATCGCATCCCGGTGGTTGGCATCCATTGCCAAGGCTTTGCTGTAGGCTTGTTCTGCGGTTTGCCAGTTGCCACTTTGCCAAGCCTCAAAACCTTCGGCAATTGTTTGGCTAAAGTCGGCAGGCTTCGCGCCGGTTTGAGAAACCAAAATAGTTTGTTTACGCGCTGTGGTTGGCGCTGGTTTTGTCGCTGGTTTTGTCGCTTGTTTTGTCGGTAAGTGCGCAGGAGCTGATGTTACTTTTTTGGGTGCTTGTCTAGGCTGACCTGACGCTGGCGACAGGGCAGAGGGGTCTGCTGACTTGCCTGCACTGGGCTTCTGTGCTGCTGTGGAGCTAGGAGGCAGCGCTTCTATCGTCGCCCACTCCGCTGCAATCGCTTGGAGTAGCCGCTGCTCGTCATCGCCTTGCACTTCTTGCACTGCCCCTATTCCTCCTTCTTGCACTGCCGGCCCTGTCGTCAGCGTTTCGGTGGCGGCGTTATCGAGGTATGGCGGCGAGGAGAGTCTGGAATGTGCATCGAATGTTTGTATTAAATAGTAGTAAACCCCCGAAACACAGCTAACCAATATACCGAGTGCAAGCAGCGCCAGTGCGCGATTGCGCTTGCCGTTTTTTACCGCAGCCTCTGTGTGCAGCAGCATTTGTTTGATGGCTCTTTTGTGTTCCGTCTCCGTTCGCTCTTGCTCCGCGCCGGGCAGTTTTGCGGTACGGTTTAATGCCTCGGGTTCGCAGTCGCTATCTTGAATATGTTCCCTAGCCTGGATTGGAGCACTCTTTGGAGTATTGTTTGGTGCATTAGTTGGTGCTTCACTGCCCGCACTTAAAGGTTTAGTGTCCGAACGCGAAGATTGAGTGTCGGTACTTGAAGCTTGCGGGTGTTGCTCTATGGCTAGCGGTGGCGCTTGTTCTTCTTCCCTGCCTAGCAGGTGCTTCGTTGAGGCTGGGTTTTGCAGCTCATCGGCGCCGTTTTCAGATAAATGGGCGGCACTTGTGCTGTCGTCGTTCTGGTTCTGTGCTGGCTTTGGTGACTCTTCATAAGGGTGTGCAATACCGCTATCATCTGCTGCTGTTGAAGAGCTGACTCTCTCTTCGAACTCATCCGCGTTAAAGTCAATATCTGAATCTATGGCTTCGATTTGTAGTTCGTTTTGCGCCAGCGAGTCGTCCCAGGAAGACTCATCGTTTTCGATAAAAAGATCGCTTGTTACTTGCGGTGCCGAACCTTCGCTATCGGGTTGCTGCGCTGCCAGTTGCACAAATTTCGGGTCGTATTCCATATACGATTCGCCAGATGAACCGGAGCTTATGTGGCTATGTTCGGTCTCGGCCAAGTTTTGATTGTTTTGCTCATCCATTTCCGCAGTTAACCCGGAATTAACTGGGCCATCCTGGATGGGGCCAACAATATGTTGTTCCCTTTTTTGTTTATCCAAAGCCGCCTTTTTCAAAGCATTTAACAATAAACTCACTACCCGCTCCTACTCCAAGCGTGACTTGGCATCTTGGTAAAAGGAGTTAAACTGGTTCAGGTCGGTTTTTACACTGGCTTGTTGTACTACCAGGGGTTTAATAAAAATCACCAGTTCCGTTTTTTCATTTTGATTATCGGTGTAACCAAAAAAATTGCCGAGAAGTGGTATTCGAGAAATAAACGGGATACCTCTTTTCGATTTATTGACTTCGTCTTGCATTAGTCCGCCGATTACTGCGGTATCGCCGCTGGCTACCTTTAGCACCGATTCTACTTCCCGCACCTGAATAACCGGAATTTCGTTGACCACTTTGGCCTCCGCTAGCGCGGGGTTGGGGTCGAGAGCGCTGCCAACAACCCGCGAGATTGTTGGTCGCACATTCAAGGTCACTTCACCGTTCTTGCTAATATAAGGGGTTACGCCCATTACAAAGCCCACGGGCACTGTGTGAATTTCCGATTCGAAAGTGAATAATCTACCCTCGCCTTGAGAGCCCGCATCAATATTCACGTCCACGGTAAAATACACCAGGTTGTCCACCACTTTGAGCAGAGCTGTCTGGTTATTCATAGCCATGATTTTGGGGCTGGACATCACGCTTACGTCGCCGAAAGTTTCCAGAGCGCTGAGGGTGGCTTGCAGCATATTCCCGTTGCCGTCGATATCACTAAACGATAAGTTAAAGCTGGGTCTATCGCCCAGCAGTAAGTCAGTAAACACCTGGTCTGCGGTCCAGCTTTGGCCAACGTCCTGTTTTAATAAGTTCCAGTCAATGCCGGCTTGAAAGCTATCGCTTAATCTGACTTCTGCGATGGTGGCTTCGATAAGTACCTGTCGCTGGCTGCTGGCTTGCACTTGGTCGATAAAGGCTTGCACTTGGCGGTGTTGGCGTCCGGTGGCACGTATACCCATAACGCCGCTTTCTCGGTTGAGCATAATGTCGGGGTGTGCCTCTTCACCGGCTTCACCTCTTTCGAGTATGGTGGCGATATTTTTTTCCAAGGTTTCCCAAAAAAGCTGCTCGCTGGAGGTTTTTACATGGGTGGAGGAGTTATTGTTGCCGCCAGCACCACCGCTGCTCCCCTCTTCGCCGGCGCCCTGCCCGGTGGCGTTGATTTGCGTTGAAACACTCACATCGCTTTCTGCGCGCCGGGTGAGGTTTAGGTAATCCACTTGGTAATTGCGAATAAAGGGCAGATCTTTTTGAATGCGTAAAACACCGTGTTTTATTTGGTAGCGAAGTTGGTTGTTTTCTGCAAGCCGGTCGAGTATGGCGGGCAGTGGCTGTTTTACAGCGTTTAAAGTGGCTTTGCCACTTACGGTGGAGTCCAGGTCGAGATTGAGTTTGGCATCTCGCGCCAGAGAAAACAGCAAGTCGCGCAGCGGAACATCGCTGACTACCACGGTGTGTATTGGCTCTTTTACTTGGGGTTGGGGCACTGGAAGTGCTGTCGAACGAAATACGGGTTTGGGAATCGATGCAGTTGCCGCAGGCGCAATTGTAGAGTGATTTTCGCTAACTGGGGCCACATTTGCTTTTCCATAGGGTTGGCAGCTCGATAACAGCAATGCGCCGGTAAATAACAGAATTAACACGCGCGAGTTCATAGCATTTCACTCATGGTCAGTGGGGCGAGTTTAGAGTGTGCTGCAATGGGAGTATCTGTGAAGTTCAGGTTCACAAAGCAATAGATCAAGCAGGCGGTCACCCAAATTTGCCACCAGTTTTTTTTATCGCAGTACTGACTATCTTCGGCCGCGCGGCGAATATAATTAATTGTTAGTTCGTAGCGATTATCGGCGTAGGCGAGCAGTAGGGTTTTGTCACCAATAATGTTGACCCGGCGAATTAAGCCGCAGGAGTGTTTAGCGATAGTTTTGGCGTGGGAGCGCGTAAATAGACTAGGACCCCGATAGCCGGCTGCGTGCATGCGAAAATTGAGATAGCTGTGGATGTCATCGAGCCCCAGGGGTTTCAAGTACAGGCTGTAGGTTATGCGTTCACGCATTTGGCGAATACGTGTATCGGCGAGCTTTTCATCCAATTCTGGCTGCCCAAATAGAACAATTTGTAATAATTTGTGGCTGGTAGTTTCTAAATTGCTTAACAGGCGAATTTCTTCCAAGCTGTCCAGAGGCATGTTCTGGGCTTCTTCGACTAAGACCACTACCTGCCTTCCTTGCCTGTGGCGTTCAACTAAAATGTTATGCAATTTGCGCATCACCGCGAGCTTGTCATCGTTTGGCTTTAGGGGTAATCCCAGCTCCAAGCCAATATTGTAAAGTGTGTGTTCCGGTGATAAATTTGGGTGGGCTAGGTAAACCCAATCAATGTTTTCGTTAAGGTGAATTGGCAGCATGCGACATAACATGGTTTTGCCGGTGCCTACTTCACCAACGACTTTGGTTATGCCTTCTCCTTGGGAAATAGCGTAGCTCAGCGCAACTAGGCTTGGACCTCGGTCACTGCCTTCGTAAAATGCTTGTGTATCCGGCGTTATACGAAAAGGCGGCTTATGTAAGCCAAAATGTTCCAAATACATCTTTCTATCTCAATTAAACTTTTGGCGTTAAGTGTCCACTGTCAAGGCGGAGTATTTGAATTTAACGCATATAAAAGGAGTATAGATGATGAGTAGGTAACTAGTTATTCCTTAAAATTATTAATAATTTTTCCGGCCGTTTTTATGCGTGTTAGTTTTTATAGTTCTAAGAAATATTTGCTAAACGGCAAAGCATGTCGTTTAGCAAAAAAATCTGCCCTCGCTACTATACCCAAAACACTTGAGATTTAGGCCTTATGAGCACGCCCCTAAGTGCCCTTGGCGGTGTTGCTCCGCCTTAAATAGACTGGCTATTCTGCGTTGTCGCGCCTTGCCAAGAACAAAAATTGACGCACTCCTAACACCTAAATCTCAAGTGTTTTGGGTATATTCATCTGATTAATTTAGGTTTGTC
>JAHQVY010000097.1 GCA_019634095.1 Cellvibrionaceae bacterium | reverse complement strand
CCTCGGTAATTGCTCCTGCATTACCCTATTAAGCTACATCCTTGTAGCGATGCATTGCCCTAATACCTCACATCCTCGTGAGTACCGCCTTGCCAAGAACCTTAATTGGCGCACTCCTAACACCTAAATCTCAAACGCTTTTGGTATATATTAACTTTATAACTATTTTACAGTAAATAATTTGCTTTTTTTGTATGGTGTAAGGTGTTAGGTAAAAGAAAGATGCTTGAAAACACCGCGTTTGTGTTTGGCGGTAACACTTCCCTGGGCTTGTCTGCTCATCTTTTTAAAAATCTTTAAATGGTTAATATGCACCTTTTCGCCGTAAAAAAACCGCGTGCCACGCTATAAATAACGCCACTATCCATACTGCGCTGCAGAATCCAGAGAATTATAGCGTCAGTTTGAAAAAATGCGTAATACATTCATTTTAGTTTTTTTATGTATTTTTTTGCATTTTTACGGTGTAAGTAAAAAATACTTTTCATCGCTGCTAGCAAAAATTTCTTGCAGAAAGCCCATTAATTTTAAAATGTTTAAGATTGTAAAATGGGCGTCACATTGTGTTTGCGCAAGCATTCACCGAGGTGCTTACATCGCTAAGTTATGCTGTCCCCTAGGATACGTAAACGATTTGCGATGTTTGAGTTTTTAATCGGACCAGCACTTTTTAGCGTGTGATCTTAGAAGTGTGTTGGTCGTGTCGTGGACACTCGATTGACCTTATTACTGCAAGGTGAGAATTTAAAATGATACTAAAAGAAACGAGTAGTGCGCGAGCAGTATTCAAAACTAAAGGCTTATGCGGCGTTGCCATCGCATCGATTTCCCTCTTAAGTAGCACCTACTTAGGGGCGGCGGAAGAAGCGCTAGTCGCTGCCGTCACTACAGAGCGCAGCAGCCATTTGCAAGCAAAATCTGCCCTGTCCACGGTTTCAAAATACCGTGCCGCCCCCAGCGAAAGTGCCGTGGAAGGCCAGTATATTGTGGTGTTTAAAGATGAGTATATCCGCACTGAAGTGGAAGCTTTGGCGAGTTCAAGCGTAGCTGCACTTAGTGCCAGTTCCCTAAAAAATTACAAAAAGCAAGCCGTTGAGCGCTTGTCTAACAATATGACTAACCGCTACGCCGCCGAGATTAGGCAGCGCTTTAGCAACACGCTTAACGGCTACAGCGCAAAAATGAGCAGCTGGAACATGCAGCAGATGTTGTCTGAAGCTAGCGTTGAATATATAGAGCAAGATCAGATTATAAGCATAGACGCCATACAAGAAGGTGCGCCCCCGAGCTTAGATCGCATTGACCAGAGCGACTTACCCCTCGATACTCAATACACTTTTGACCTCAATGGTGGCGAGGGCGTGGAAGTGTATGTTATCGATACTGGCATCTTCGATGGCCACATCGATTTTGAAGGACGGGTGGATACAGAGAAAGGTTTTAACGCGGTGAACGATAATTTTGGCACCGACGACTGTGAAGGTCACGGCACCCATGTGGCGGGAACCGTGGGCAGCAAAACCTTTGGTGTTGCGAAACAGGTGGCGCTGATTCCGGTGCGTGTTTTAGGCTGCGACGGCAGAGGTTTTATTTCCGATGTTGTTGCCGGAGTAGATCACGTTACCACTAACGCAACTGCCCCAGCGGTGGCGAATATGAGTTTGGGAGGCGGGCTATCTCAAACTCTGGATGCCGCGGTGCAGCGCTCAATAGAATCGGGTGTGACCTACGTGGTGGCGGCGGGTAACGAGAACCAAGATGCTTGCGGCGGTTCGCCCTCCGGTGTCGCCGACGCCATTACGGTTGCCGCTTCAGATTTTGTTGATTCTGAAAACGGAACAGACTTCCGTGCCGGCTTTTCCAATTTCGGCCGCTGTGTTGACATTTTTGCGCCGGGCGTTTTTATTGAATCAACTTTTATAAACAGCGGCAACGCCGACAGAAACAACCAAAGTGCTCGCCTCAGTGGGACTTCCATGGCAGCTCCTCATGTAGCTGGTGTGGCTGCCTTGATACTGCAAAAAACACCCGACTTTACCCCGGCGGAGGTTAGCCAGAGTATCGAAGGTAGCGCGGCGAGAGACAAGATCGACAACAGTGATATCCAGGGTTCGCCCAATTTGCTGCTGCAAATTAGCAATGGCGATGATGAAAATCCGCTGCCGTTTGAACCCACGCCGACTCCCGTAGCCGACAATTGTGATGTGCAGGAGTCCTTTGAAAATGGCTCAGGCGACTGGGGTATCGATAACGCCTCGACTTGCACTACAGGTAATTACGTTGTGGGTGCGCCCACCGAGCAAATTAATCAAGGCATAGTAACTCAGGTTGCCGGTGCCAATAGCGGCAACAACGCTGTTTTCACCGCATTTAACAGCAGTGCCGGAGCCGATGATGTGGACGGTGGTAATTGTATCGCCCGCTCTCCGATTTACAGTGTCAGCCAAGATTCAACACTGTCTATGGCGGTTTTCCACGGCCAGCGCGATAGCGGCGACGATGCCAACGACTTCTTTTTAGTCGAGGTGTCCACAGACGGTGGTGTTAGCTTCGAAACCCTCGCTTCAAATGGCGATAACCAGTTTTCCGCGCAAGATTGGGTGCCGCTGAGCACCGAGGTTGCTGCCGGAGATCAAGTAGTGGTGCGGGTGCAGTGCTCTGACGGCGCCGGCCCAGGCGACCTAATTGAGTGCGGTATAGACGATGTTAATATTTGCAGTAACTAAAATAGTTGCTCGATGTGTTTGACCGAAGGTTGCCTAAACGCTAAGTTTGTATGCGTTTTCGGCCTAGAACCGCTGCACTGCTTTTAGCAGTTTTTATAGAAGTGTTTATAGCAGCGGTTTCTGGCGCCGAGCGACTCAGCTTTTGGTCTATAAAATGATGTTTGTAAAATGGTGTTGGTAAAATGGTCATAAAACGACGGCCATAAAATGAAAAAAATCTGCTGCACTAAGCCGGGGTTGTTAAAAAACTGTCAGCTGCGGCGGAGGGGGATTTTTTAGGTTGCAGCAAGGCTATCGAGCAATTGCCGATTGCAAAGTAGCGCTAAGGTTTTTTCCCGGGTATTGATAAACGGATTATTGATTTTTAGTCGGCTTTGTACCCAGCGGTTGTAGGCAAGCTCCCAGTCGCTGGGGACATCGACTTTGGCCCAGTGCACCAGGGTGTCAATATGGCGCGGATGCAGTTCATTAATTCCATAAATCAGTAGCATATATAACATGGCGCGAGCGATATCCCCACGTGAGCGCGAGGGAATCACCCACTCTCTTTTAGCACTGCTGTCGCTGGTTAGGTAAGCTTCGGGTTCAATGTCAATATGTTCCGGGCGCAGAACTTTGCTGTTGTCGAGCTTGAAGTCGAAGGCAAAATTAGAGCGCGATGCATTCAGGGCTCGGTCGGCGGGAATAAAATTAAAGGGGTTTACACTGGCGCCATAGCGTAAAAACCTCGCTGAACGTTTTTGACGCAGGTATTTGTTTAAAAACGACTTCGGGATAATATGCTCAATACTGTGTCTGCGCTTTTGGTAAAGTTCATCCACAGGAATAGCCCCGTAAACCGATTTTACATAGCCGTGATTGTTATCAAAGAAAAATGACCAAAAGTGGTTCCATTTATCGGAGCCCCGCCAATGCTTGTATTTTTTAGAAGCGTGAAACACACCGCCGGCGAGATCGATAAATTCTGCTCGTGTCAGCTTGCGCAACTCGCTGTTCGATGGGCGCAGTGTTTCTGAATAACTATCGCTTGTCTCTGTCCAGTAAATTTTTTCCCCCGGCGCGCCTTCGCCTTTCTGCTGTGGCACTGTTGCACGAATGGTTACGGCCACTTGCCCGTGGTCGGATTGCACTCGGTTGGGCACACCATCAGCATCCAGATGCCGGTTGTACACCTGGTGGCGAACCACCTCGGCGACACGATCGGCGTTGCGAGGATTAAGGGCATTATTGACCAAGGCGTAATCGAGGATACCGCCTTCACCTTTGTAAATATGGGTGTGCGGTGGTGTGCCGTGTTTACTGTTGGGCGCCAGCTTGTAACTTTCGTATAAGCGCAGGTCGTACAATTTCTCTTTTACGCCGCCGGGCCAATCGCGGTGTTTTATTTCGCCTATTTCGAAGATCTTGCTTTGTGCCAGTAAGGCTTGCAGGGCGATGGAATCCTCGTCGTCGTTTAAGTCGCCGAGAACCACGCAGGGTCGCCGAGCTTGTCGATGCAAAATGTCGCTGATGTGATGATAGAGTAAAGTGGATTCTGCGCCGCGCTGCAACAGTGCGGCAATATTGCCCCTAGACACCTTTTGCAGCGTTGTAAACGCGCGCTCGCCCCAGGGTATCGCTTCCGCAAAGGGGGAGTCGAGGTATTTGGGGCGCTTCGATTTTAAATGCGCCACATACACATCAAATTCGCCCAGCTCTGGGCAGTCAAGGGTGGCGTAAATCGGTGGGCGGCTAAAGTTAAAATGTGCCTGTAGCGATAAACTTTGTTTGACTTCTGCAGCGAGCTGAATCGTTGTGCAGTGCTTAATGGGCAAGCGCGAGGCCAGGGCTACCACCGGTTTAAGAAACACGGCGGGGTCTGCGGCGTCTGTTTCGGGTTCACTCACCGTTGCAAAATAGGGGTAGCCGCAAGATTTAACCAGCTGCTGCAATTGTTGCGGGCTAAACACTTCTTGAAAACCCACCACATCGGCATCCATGTGTTGCAGCTGCTCAGTAATCCAAGCTTGTTTTTGCTGCCACTCCTGGGCGGTAAAACAATTGTGTTGTCTGCGTTCGTACCAGTAATTTGGCGGCGCTAAAAATTGATAAAGATTAAAACTAGCCAGTTTCATTGGAGTGCCAACTCAGTATTTTAAGGGGGTATACCCGCAGTGTTTAAGAATTACGCCGTATAAGCGGGTTTCTTTTGCTTCTATCCTTTTGCCCCAAAACTTGATGCAACGTTAGGGTAGAATAACTGTTGTGCGTTGTGGTGCCTCGCTACCTATAAAAATTGATGCGCTGGCAGCACCTAGCCGGTAGCACCTAGCCGGCAACACCTAATTGTTAAACACTACGGTTATACCATACAGCATTTTTCGCTGCATAAGCACACCGTCTAACTTGTTGAAATCGGGGCCCTGTTTTGTCGTAGAGCATGAATTTAATGGCTGGACCCTGTTAAAATGCAGGCGGCGCTGTATGTTCGGTATACAGGCATGGCTATCACTTAATCAAATACTTGGCTGAAACCCTATGAAACCAGAGACTTTACGCGCTGCCCAAGACCGGGCCCTTTTTGAATCACTGTCCCAAGAACAGGCAGTGATAAGTGTTAACAAACAAATTGCCAAACAGGAAAAACAAGGCCCCTCGGGCACGCGCAGGCGTTTACTCGCCACCTCGGTGCGCTTGAGCAAGACCATGGCTCCGGACTTAAACCGCATTGCCCAAGAGTGCATCGAAAAACTGGATGTTAAAATTCCCACCGAGCTTTACGCTTATAACAGCGCGCAATTCAACGCGGCTTGTGTTAAACCCGAAGATGGCAAGCTATTTATAATGTTTTCCTCGGCACTGCTCGATGCCTTCAATTACGATGAATTGCAATTTGTCATGGGGCACGAGCTGGGGCACTTTATTTATAATCACCACGCCATACCTGTTGGCTACTTGTTGCAAGGTGAACAGCGGGTATCTCCCGAGCTGGCTCTGCGCTTAACCAGCTGGTCGCGCTACGCGGAGTTTTCGTGTGACCGCGTGGGTGCCTACTGTGTTAATAATTTCGATGCGGTTGCGCGCAGTTTGTTTAAGCTGGCCTCGGGGGTGACAAGTAATATCGTTAAATTTGATCGCAGCGACTTTCTCAAACAAATAGAAGATATGCGCATTGAAGATGAATCCCTTTCGCGCAGCGCGAATGTGCAAGACTGGTTTATGACTCACCCGTTTAGTCCACTGCGCGTAAAGGCCCTGCATCTGTTTCATCAATCGACTTTAATGAAGGCCAATGGCGCCAGTCTCACAGACCTCGAACTGGGCATAGACGGTTTAATGACCTTTATGGAGCCCTCTTACTTGCAAGCTAAAACCAATGAAGCCAAGGTTATGCGCAATATGCTTTTTGCCGGGGTGCTGGCCATAGCCAATGCAGATCAACATATTTCCGCTGCGGAACTGGCCGTGTTTGAACAGTTTTTTGGCAAACACCAATTCAGTGAAAAACTGGACCTAGACAAAATTAAACAGCGCATTCCCGCGCGGGCCGAAGCAGTGGTTGCCCAGGTGAGTGTGCCCAAGCGCATGCAATTAATTCGCGATTTATGCATTATGGCAAGTTGTGATGGTGGCATTAAAGAAAGCGAGTACCAAGAGTTAAATGAAATAAGTCAGCTACTGCAAGTGCCGCCTATTTTTGTAGAGCAAGTACTCAGCGGGTTTGACAACAGTCGATAGCAGGCAATTTCGATAAGTTATGCCGATAAGGGACGCGCACGAAACAACTTCCAGAATTCAGGGCCGTTCGAGCATTTGCCCATTCCCATTTGCCCGTGCTATTGGAAAGGGATGGCCGGGGTATTAAAAGCGTCGGGAACGCTTGCATAGCGCCCATGGAAGGCTTGAGCGGCCTGGACAATGCGCCGGGCATCCCTGGGGCCGCCGCTAATTAGCTGCGTTTCCCGCACTTAATTTTTTTCCATTACGCTAAACCTGCGTTGCAAGCGATTGCCGCTCGCATCGATGAGCACTAATTGGTGTTGGCCACTGCT
>JAHQVY010000096.1 GCA_019634095.1 Cellvibrionaceae bacterium | reverse complement strand
ATACGCTAAAAACCTGGAGTTTAAAGGCGGCAGCATGATATTTTTGACCCACAATTTGGGAATGCGCCCCTGTACTGGTAGAGCGCTGGCAACAAGAACCAAAAGCCATGGATAAAGCGTCGCTAAAGGTGGTTTACGCCTAAATTGAGGTGTAGCGCGAGCGCTGGTACGATATTAGTTGTTTTATGCGTGGCGTTAACCAAGCCATTGTGCGGATGGCGCTATTAAAGTCAGGCGCTGTTAGATAAAATCACGCTTACTTTATTATATTAAATATAAAATCGAGAAAACTAAGAGTGAAAAAAGTTGTTGGAAAAGTGCAGCAGCAGAGGCAGGTAAAAACCGAATTTTTCCTACATAAACTACCATAGCTAGCATAAATGCCGTTTAGTGGCTCGTCGCATACCGATTTCACGATGCCTTACTCTTCATTCCAGGCGATAACTTTAAGCTAGTGGATAAAACAGTTCGAGTTATGCGCGTTGATAAGCCTGGTGCTATTGGTTCCGATGTGCCAACTTTGTTGCAGCGTTTAGGTATCTCTGCGGACCAATGGCTCGAGCAAGTGAAGCATTTAAATCAACGCTTTGCTAGTTGTGCGGGTAAGGTAGCTAAAATGCAAGCATTTGCACAAAAAAGAGTGCGCCACTGGCGGAAAGGCATTCGAGCAGCACGAGACTTTGCGAGTTCAACAAGCGCTAGCTTAAAAGTCGGTGGCGGGTCTCAGATAGTCGGAAGACTCGTTTACTTGGTTTCAGTAAAATAAAGTAGACTTACAGGTGGGCAGGTAAGGTAAGTAGGTGAGGTAAGGTAAGGGGGGGCAGGGGTGTAAGCTTTGCCTACAGCGAAGCAGCTCGAGCCCAGTTTATGCCTAGTGAAGTCGTGAACACAATAGTACGGCACTATTTAGGCGGGTGTAAAAGCAGAAAAGCCGGCTGCCGCGTTACCTCGGAGCAATTAGCGTCACATCGAAAATTTATGAGGGGAGGCGTTACATGAACATTTTTCGAGGTATAAAATATTTAACAATAGTCTTATTAAGCTGGGCTTTTGTGGGCTGCCTCGGTATGCCCGAAAACGTCGAACCAGTTAAAAACTTTGATATAAATCGATATTTGGGTAAGTGGTACGAGGTAGCGAGGTTAGATCACTCCTTTGAGCGAGGTTTAGGCAGTGTTACCGCGGAGTATGCTCTGCGTGAAGATGGTGGTGTTTCCGTTGTTAATAGGGGTTACTCGGAGGAAAAAAAAGAGTGGAAAGAGGCAGAAGGCAAAGCCTATTTCGTGAATGAAAAAAACGAAGGCTACCTTAAAGTTTCTTTTTTTGGACCATTTTACGGTTCTTATGTGATATTTGAACTCGAGCGAGAAAACTACGAGTATGCATTTATTTCCGGCCCAGATTTATCCTATCTCTGGCTTTTGTCTAGAAAACCTGTTGTGAGCCCGAATCTGATAGTAGATTTTAAAGCGAATGCAAAGCAGCTCGGCTTCGATACGAGCGAATTAATCTTTGTCAGCCATAATGAAGAGAATAAAAAATAGCCTTAGCGTTGGATATTTAAGTTAGCAGTGCCTCAATTTCTATTTTTTGCAAGGCGCTAAGGGATATGCACGAAATAACTTCCAGAATTTGGCGCCGATATAAGTCTCGCTGTTTAGGTGTAAAAAGGTAATCATAGTTCAACGGCACTTAATTAAGTCTGAAGGCCTTTGAATACCAGGCTTGCAGCGGCTAAGTTAGTCCAGGCACAAGGACCATTTATATTTACCCAGCGTCGTAGGCGTAGGAGGGGATGGCCGGGGTATTTTCCAGGCATTCAAGCGTCGGGAACGCTTGCATAGCGCCCAGGGAAGGCTTGAGCGGCCTGGATAATGCGCCGGCCATCCTTGGGGCCGCCGTGGCTAAACTAAGTGCCGTTCAATCATAGTTGAATGGCATATATTCCATTGCGATGCGTATTTTGACGTCACTTTAAAAAATCCATAGCGCAATAAGTAGGTTAAGGTTGCTATTGCTTACACCAATAATTGGTTGTTTTAACCTAGCCTCCTATCCTATTTTTATTTTATCCATATTTATCAATGGCTTATGGTTTGGCATGTTTCCTGTATTGGTCTCTTTGTGTTTAACAAATTAAAAGGTCAATAATGGATAAAAACGATTCACACTCATTGTTCGTTGGCTATATCGCTTGGATTTTTGGCTTTATGGGCGCACACCGTTTCTACTTTGGTAAACCAATAACGGGAACAATATGGTTTTTTACCTTGGGGCTGTTTTTTATCGGCTGGATTATTGATTTATTGCTGATTCCCGCCATGGAACGCGAGGCCGACAACAATTACATGATGGGCGAAACAAACTACACCGTGGCCTGGCTGCTACTGTTTTTCACTGGCTTTCTGGGCTTGCATAGAATGTATATGGGTAAATGGATAAGCGGCCTGCTTTACCTGTGTACTTTTGGTTTGTTTGGCTTGGGCATTCTCTACGATTTTTGGACATTAAATAGCCAGGTGCACGAGGAAAATTGTGAGAACTGTGCTTGGGCATAAGCACGGGCACAGTAAATCATCGCTTAACAAGCGAAATAGTGGGTGGTTGGATAACGCAAAGGCGCTTGCTATGTGGGCCGGTATTACATACATTATATGCGGTGTAATGAGATTAAAATGACCCATGAATCAACCGGCACCATTATATTATCTCCACAATTTTAACGCACTGATAAACACTGTTTACAGTTTGTACGATGATTTAATCACAAACGAAGAGCGCCACTTTTATCAGTGTTTTAGTTCACTGAATACCAATGCTCAAGCACTGTTGGTTCGCTTACTCAGCCGCAAAGGGGCTTTTTTTCGCACACAAAAGCTGCGGTACAACGAAATCTCAGACATTCCCCGCGCTATCGATATTTTGCTCGGTTGCGAATTTATTTTTCGGCCCTTAACAGCCCGTATTGAGGAGCTTTTCCCTGTATTCACTAAGGCTGAGTGGCTTAAGGTGATTAATGAAAAGGGATTACATGCTTGTAAAAAAGACGTTTTAAAAGGCTATTTATCGGAAGGCGACGACTTGCTACCAGCTATTCTTGCTGCAAGTTGTGATAATTTAATAAAACTCAATTGCAGAGATATCTTTAACACCTACAAACTATTATTTTTTGGTAACGGCCGACAAGATTTAACTGATTTTATTACCAGAGATTTAGGGGTATTTCGCTACGAAGATTATCTAGTGCATAAACAGTCTCGCTTTTTTAACAGCAGGCAGCAATTGGACAATATGCTGCACTATTATGCTGTGCAAGAAGAGTTTCAGCACTTAAAAGCCTACAATACGCCGGAGCTGGTTTCTTTGTTGAGTCGCCTCCCAGATTTACAAGCGGCGGGTGGTGAAAGCTATGTCGACAAGCTATTGAATCGAAGAATACAAGGTGCTTACATCCAAATTGCTCGCCAACTGGAACGCTTGGGTTCACTCGATACCGCCCTCTCTATATATCGGCTTTGCGATCTGCCCCCTAGCCGCGAGCGGCAAGTGCGTATCCTGCATAAACTGCGGGAAAGTGATCAGCTAAACAAGTTATGCAAAGCAATTATTCTGGATGGCAGCGAAGCTGAAAAGCGCGTTGCTAAGCAATTTATTGCAAAATTCAAGCAAACCGATAAGGCGAGCAGCAAAGCTTACAAGCCTCCCTTCGAAGTCTTTGAGCTAAAACAGTCTGAACAGCGTGTTGAGCTAGCTTTAGCTGCGCACTTGAGTAAGCATGGTGCATGCTTCTATGTTGAAAACCAATTGTTTTTAAGTCTGTTTGGCTTGGTTTTTTGGCCGACAATTTTTGCCGATGTTCAAGGTGCTTTTACCCATAAATTCCAGTACAAACCCCATGACTTAAGTGATGTATATTTTACTGATCGCCGAAAAAAAGAAATTTCGCAAGGTTGGCGACGCTTAGAAAAATGGCTGGCACAGCCCGATTTGGCGCTAGCGTTTTTTAATAAAAAGCAGGGGATCGCTAACCCTTTTGTTACTTGGGTAGAAGGTTTAGAGCAAGTGCTAACATTGGCTTTGCAGAATATTCCTGCTAATCACTTTGAAGTGGTTTTTCAGCGCTTGTGGAGTAATTTAAAAGAAAATAGTAGTGGCTTTCCCGACTTGGTGTTATTTCCAAAGGAAGGCGGTTATACCTTAATTGAAGTGAAAGGGCCGGGTGACCGGGTGCAGAGTAACCAAGCACGCTGGTTTGAATATTTTGCGGAGCATGGTATTCCTCATAAGGTTGCGGGTGTTGTTTGGTTGGACTGACCTACCTACCTACCTACCTACCTACCCACCCACCCACCTACCTGGGTATATACCGACAACAATTGCCGTTTACCAGCGTTCGAAGGGCCGCTTTGCTTATGACTTCCTTTTACATTTTGCAGCGCTGGGATTGCTTAACAGATAAACAGTCTCTAAGATCTTCCCCACATTTTCAGGCGATCGCGTAAGATGCCTGCGATAAACTCTGGTTGAAGCGCGACCCCAGGTGGGAGATCCCTTCAGCCTCTAGCGTGTTTAAGGAGCCCGCTTAAATTTTGCTCGGTAAGCGTCCCCTCGTCAAAGCCCTGGTACGCGTCACTGCGGTGTCGTTGGTACTGTTGGTGCTTTTGTATCTATTGATTCCCTACTACGTGCCGGCTATTGCGCGCATTGTGCTCGCCGGGTCTGGCATTCAAATCGAAACACTGCAGCTGTTGCGCCCGCAAGGTGCCGCTGTAACGGTGCCGCAATTACAGCTTGCGATGCCCGAGCTCGGGCGGGCGCATTTGCAGCATCTGAGCTTGGTGCAAGGCTCCAATCAGCAGCCGATGCTAAAGATCGAGCACGCGCGTATTTCCTATACGCCAGCAACGGATTCTGGGCGACAAAATGCTGAGCTGAGTCAGCTTTCCGAATTATTGCCAATTCAGTTACTGCAGACTCTGCCTTCAGGGGTAGTGAATGTGGCAAGCCTAGTGATTGATGTCCTGGGCCTGTTGAGCGAGCCTATGGTGTTTACTGACGTGGAAGCCGAGCACTTGCCCGATGGCTTGCAGATAAGTGCCAAGCTGGCAGACGCGGTGCGGTACCAGCGCACACCCGATGCCGCACCCGAGGCGGCTAACGCCGAGCGCGAACCCATAGCGGTGTCTGCATTGTTGCAGGAAAACGGAGTACTGGAGCTGACGCTGCAGCTGGCAAGCGCCCCCGAGTCGGCCATAGCCCTAAAAACCCAGGTGAGTCAACAAGGCGAACTGTTGCACTTGCAAGGTGGCATAAGCGGCCAAGCGGCGACACTCAATTGGTTGATTCGGCGTTTTGAGTTGGGTAAAGCGCTGCTTGCCGACAGCAATATAGCACTGGACATTCAAGCAGATATTGCCGATAGCCCCAGTGCTGCGCCCGCTTGGCACAGTGTAAACGCAGCACTGAGAGCCAGCGGCCGGCTCGCCTGGCAAGATGACCTGGCGTTGCAAGGGCCGTTGGCGCTCAATGTCGCCATGAACGCCGATGGCGGCGCACTGCGCTTGGCCCAGGGCGAGCCGGCAACGGGTCGCCTCGTATGGCCGCTAGAAGAAGAGCGCCGTGTCGATATTGGCTTCGGCTTTACCCCCATCGAGCTCAACTTTGCCGGTTCACTGGATACCCCCGCGGGGTGGTCCAAGATCCGCTTATCGGAACCGGCGACTGTGGCGCTTACTATGGAAGGGCAGCCCCTGGCTAATATCGATTTGGCCGCGCTTGCACTCGAGACTCCCGCCGGCCCTCTGAACGCCACCCTGAGCGGCAATCTGGATGCCAGCTTGGCGCAGTTGCTTGTGCCAGATGGCACGGTGTCGGTGTTGGAAGATACCATTTCCTTGCAGGCGGCGCTGACATTCAGCGCCGAAGGCGGCACGCTAAGCTTGACGGCGCCGGTCGAGGCGACCCTGGATATCGCCAGTCTGACGCGAAATGATTTTGCCCCAGTGGCGGTGAATATCCCGCCGCAAACCTTGGTGATCGGCGACAGCGGCAAACGTGTAACAGACCTGCTGCTCAGCTTTCGCAGCCGCTATTTGGACCCTGAGGTGGATTTTGGCGGCAAAGCCCGTGTTGATCTGGATGACGGGGTGGTGAGTGTGGCCAGCGATATCGACCCGATGGTGACCGAGGGCTTGCGCTGGCCAGGTATGACCGTCCAAGCCGAAATAGACAGCCCGGATGCAAATACCAGCGAAGCCCGTTTCAGTGTGCACAACCTCTGCGGCGAAGCCCTGCTTCGCGGCACTTGGCGCGACGACGGTCGAGAGGCGGTAACCCGTCTGCGCGCCCAGCGACAGTTCAGTTCAGAAGATGGGCTGAGGCAGTGGTTCAATAACGAGACATTGCCACTGGTGATCAAGGCGGGGCACTTCTCCCTGGATTTTCAGCAGCGCGAGGCTCTTGGGCAGCCCCCGCAAACCGCGCTAAGCGCCCGTTTGCAAGATGCCATTGGCCAGTACCCGGGCGGGAAATTTTCCGGCGTTCAGATAACGTTAAACACGGCGGCACTATCCTCGGCGGAACAGGCTCAGCAAGCGCTGCGCTTTGACTTAGCGGCGCAAGCGGCTGAGCTGAATCTCGGCGTGTTGGCGAGCAATGTATTGGCCGAGGCCGAGTTGCTTGTGCTGCCTGAGCAGTTGAGCGTGGGCCTGAAGCGAGTGAACGCCGAATTATTTGATGGTAGCGTGACCTTGGCCCCGCAACGCTTCGCCCTGAATGAGACCATTGAATTGCTGGTGGATATCGACGAGCTTGACCTAGACCAGCTGGTGGCAACCCAGCAAGTGGAGGGCTTGGCCACCACCGGTAAATTGAGCGGCCGCATCCCGGTTACCATCGATGGCGAGACCTTGTCTATCGTCGGTGGTAAAGTTAGCAACCTCTCGGGCGGGCTAATTCAATTTCAATCGCCCCTCGCAGACAGTGACGATTTGAACGCACAATTAAAATTGACGCTGGATGTTCTAAAAAACTTTAATTACGACCGGCTGGACACGGAGTTGGATTTTGTCGAGGGTAATCTGCGTTTAAAATCGAAATTATCCGGCAAAAACCCCGACGTTGCCGATGGCCAGCGAGTGGACTTGAACTTAAATACGGAAGTGGACACGCTTTCTGCAATGGCGGTAATGCGCCTGCAAGCGGGCATTGAAGCAGGCGTGGAAAAATTTGTCAGTCGCGAATTCGGCGATGGCCCTTTGAGAAATATCTGTACGGAGAAAAACCCCTGATGATTCTAAAACGACTCACCCCTACACTTGCCCTGGCCTTGTTTTTCGCCATGGCCGTGTTCACCGCTGCCTGCACGCCAACGGTGAAAGTGCAAGCGTCCGATGAGCCCATAACCATTAATCTCAATGTAAAAATTGAGCATGAAATTCGTGTTAAAGTGGACAAAGAGCTCGACGATATTTTATCTGACGATTCCGGCCTATTTTAGGAGGTTGCTATGAATACGAAAATTTCAATTATTGCTTTGTTAGTTTCGCTGTTAGTGTTGTCGCCGGCGGGCTTTGCCTTAGATTTACAGCAAGCAAAAAACCAGGGCTTGGTATGTGAAAAGGTGAATGGCT
>JAHQVY010000095.1 GCA_019634095.1 Cellvibrionaceae bacterium | reverse complement strand
TATACCCAAAACACTTGAGATTTAGGTGTTAGGAGTGCGTCAATTTTTGTTCTTGGCAAGGCGGTACTCACAGGGATGTGAGGTATTAGGGCAACGCATCGCTACAAGGAAGTAGCTTATTAGGGTAATGCAGGAGCAATTACCGAGGAGCAATTGCCGAGACAACGCAGAATAGCCATTCTATTTAAGGCGGAGCAACACCGCCAAGGGCACTTAAGGGCGTGCTCATGAGGCCTAAATCTCAAGTGTTTTGGGTATATCGTTGGCTTGTCAGTATAACTGCCCTTAGGCCTGCGGTAATTCAGCTGCAGCTTGCAAGCCGTAAATTATTGGCAGGCTCTATTGCGATTTTTTTCCAGAAAGCGCCTCGCAGCGGTCAGCGTTTTTTTGGGGGATTCGACATTAATGTAGTGCCCGCCATTTTTAAGTGTTACCACCTCTGTGGTGCATGCCTTGACCAGGGCTTTTTGGAAGGCGTAGGCGGTGCGGGTATCCAGCGCCCGATTTCCCTGGCCCCAAATGATCAAACTGGGGGCCTTTACGTTGCCTAGAATACGCTGGGGATTGCCGCGTTCGTAGAGCGCGCGCCCTTGCTTGCCCACGTAGTCGCGGCCGACAATATTTAACATATCAAGTTTGCGCGTAATAAAGTCAGGCGACCTGGCCGCGGGGTCATTAATGTAGCCGGCATAAAAAGCTTCCACATCGGATCTTTCTACCGAGGGGGCGCTGATTATGTTTTTCGCGGGTTTTTTGGGCACTCGGTCTCGGTTTGTTGTGATTTGCGCTTTTTTACCTGCTTGGATGCCCGCGGAGTTGAGTAGCACCATAGCGCTTACTCGGTCTCTGCGAGTGGCGGCATAGCGGAAGGTGACAATGCCCCCGAAAGAGATACCGACAATCGCGAAGCGTTCGAGACCGGTGTGGTCCACCAGGGCATCGATGGTAGACAGCATGCGGTCCACCGAATAATTGCCATTTTTTATTTCACCCGAAAGGCCAAAGCCGGGTAGGTCGAAGCGCAGCACGCGGTAGTCTTTTGCCAAATCTGCAGCCCAGGCGTCCCAGTCCCTCAGGTCGCCGAGAGTTCCGTGAATTAGCAGTATGTTTTGTCCTTTACCCTCATCGGCGTAGTGAATATTAACCCCATCTAAATCGACAAAATGCGAATGGGGACTGGCATAGGTTTTTCTAGCGCTGTCGAGAGAGAGCGTGCTAGTGGTGTCCACCGCCGCGCTATAGCCCGCGAGGCTTAAACCCATACAATAAACCAAGCAAAATATTTTGACCGTGGCCAGCAAGTTGAGTGGATTAAAACATTTGTGTGTGAGCATGGGATTTATCTCTTGGCCGGTGTCATCGCTTAAACACCGAGTAACTCTAATCAGAAAAAATCATCTTATAGACGACCTGGCTAAATTCGGGGTCTTGGCTGGCCGTGTACGCTTATTTAAGCGCAATATCCTCGATAATATCGCGGTAAGCCTGTTCGGTTTGCTGGTTTTGCTGCTCGTTCGTTTCTTTGCGTGCCAGGTAAAAAAGCCGATCGAAAAAACCTTGTCTCCACGCTTCGCGCTCGCGCAGTGCGGTGTCGTCGAGTTCTAGCTCTTCGATGCCTTTGGCTAAATCTAAGCCCTTTTGTTTGGCCACCCGCTCCTGGGCGTCAACCCGGTCGCGCAGTACGTTGATTTCACTGGCCAGCACCATCAGCATCGACATCAACTGGTCGCTGTCGTTTTGGTAGAACTCGGGGCGCTTGCCCTTAGCATCTTTAATGATTTGGGGCTGCTTGTTGTCGCTATCGTTATACATTTAGGCCGCGTCCTCATTGGCTAGGGGTTTTTCGGCAATGAGTACTTCCCAACCGCCACCGGGGGCGAATTCGCCGGCAGTAAAATCGCGCTCCGACACTTCTTCGGCGGTTTGCTCGTCGTAGCCTGCGGTTTGTGCCGCAAATTCCATAATGGCCATTGGCGCATTGTCAAAGCGCACTTTGGAACGCGCGAACCCGGCTTTTTCGGCGAGTTCAATTTGGTCCATTTCGCGCATTGCGCCCCAAAATGGCTCGTTGTTGTACCACGTTTCATTGTCGAGAATAAATTGGGTAAAGGGGTCCATCAAATCGAAAGGGGGCAGGTCTGCGTGAATCATCAAACCGCCGGGCCGTAGCAAGCGGGCGCATTCATTAAAGATTTTTGGCATGGCTTTGCCGCTGGTTTCATGCAGCAGAATATGGCTCACCACTAGGTCAAAGCTTGCGTCTTCAAAATCGCATTGCTCCGCATTCATTTGCGCAAAGTTTACATCCAGTCCCATGGCTTGGGCGCGGGCATGAGCGTAGCGCACCACCGGGGCGCCAACGTCGATACCCCAGATTTCCGCAGTCGGAAAATATTCCTTGTAGGGCAGGGTGGAGTGGCCCACGGTGCAGCCCATATCCAGAATGCGCCGGGGTTTAAAGTCGGGTTTGTTGCGTTTTAAATAGTTGCACACCGAGCGGCCCATATCGTCATTGTTGGGGCCGGTGTAACCCATGGAATAAAGGTAAACACCCCGGTCGTATAAGGCTCCCGCGGCCACGTCGTCTGCGGCCACTTCAGAGCAGTAGCCGCCGGGCATACAATGTATGTCTAGGGCGCTTACGTATCGCGGTGGCGTAAATTCTTTGGGTATGCGCAGTTCGCATGCGGCCGTTTTAGACAGCTGCTTGGCCCTGTCGATAAGTTGTGGCAGTTGTCTTGCAATGCTAACGTTGGTGGCTTCCCAAAGTAATTCCTGTGAAATACGATTAATCGATGCATACAGTTTAAAATACGGGTCCTCTACCATGCCTTTGCGAATTTCATGGCGGTCTTTGGGAGGGGCCCCGTTTTGCAGCGCGAATTTTTTCGCCACCCGATTGCTGTATACTGGCGCTAAGCCGGGCAGCAGCTGATTTTGAATAAAACTTTTTAAGCTTTTGGCAAATTCTTGCCGCGAGGCCTCGTCGTGGGTATTTTGCGGCAGCATCGCATGGTGGGCTTGTTGGAAACAATTAAGCATGGTTTTATCTCTACCAGTTTTATCTCTACCAAAAGTCGGGTTAAAACAGTTTGGCGAAACCTAGCCAGCACTGTGTGTAGAGTGTATTCCAAGCTATTAATTTCGTGCTTGCAGCGCAATGACAAAAGTCAAAGTTGCAGCGGCGCTGCGCGGCTTAAAGTGCTCGATAGGCCTGTAGTTGCGAGGTTAAATAATCTGTCACGGTTTTTTTAGAGAATTTGCTTGTTGATAATTATCATGGCGTTTAAGGTCCTGGAGTTAGATAGTTTCAAGGCGTCTTGCTAACTGTTTCCACAACCTTGCTGCAATTGCTCGCCAGTGGCGGCAGCGCAAGCGCCATGCAAACATAAACTATAAGATTGACCTCTCGGGAGAAAATTATGGGCTACCGCTTAGGCGTAGATGTTGGCGGCACGTTTACGGACCTCTTGCTAATTAACGAAGATACCGGTGCGACCTTTACCGCGAAAGTACCCTCCACCCCGCAAGATTCGTCGATAGGAGTGCTAAATGGTATCGCTCGTATTTGTGATGAATCGAACGTGAACCCGCAAAAAATTGGCCGCGTGATGCATGGCACCACTGTGGCGACCAATGCGGTGTTAACCGGCAAGGGCGCAAAGGTGGGTTTAATTACCACCGCCGGTTATGAAGATACCCTACAAGTGGCGCGCTCGTTTTGCCCCGGTGGTTTAGGTGGTTGGGTGACCTTTGTTAAAAAACCTCTGCTTGCGCCGTTGGAGCTGACCATCGGGGCGGATGAGCGCATCGCGGCGGACGGTGGCGTGGTTCGGCCTCTGGATGAAGAAAAATTAAAACAGAGCCTGGTAGCGCTGAAAAAAAAGGGCGGTATCGAAGCGCTGACCATTTGCTTCATTAATTCCTATGTTAATAATCTCCACGAACAGCGCGCACGCGAGCTGGCCGCGGAGGTATTTAGCGATGTACCGATTTCAATTTCCAGTGACGTGGTGCCCGAAATGCAAGAGTACGAGCGCACTGAAACCACCGTGGTCAATTCTTATGTGCGGCCGCAAGTGTCAACCTATGTCGAGAACTTGCAAAATGCACTGAGCGATAAACTGTACCGGGATACCCAGCTTGCCATTTTGCGTTCAGATGGCGGTTTGGCCTCGGCGCGAACCGCTGCTGAATCGCCAGTTAACTTGTTAATGTCTGGCCCCGCCGGCGGCGTTACTGGCGCTATTTATTTTTGCCAGCGTGCCGGTTATAACAATATTTTAACCTTTGATATGGGCGGTACCTCCACCGACGTCGCCCTGATCCAAAATGCCAAAGCGCGAGTTCGGCGCGAAACGATTGTCGGCGATGTGCGGGTGCGAGCGCCTTCGGTGGATGTGCGCACGGTGGGCGCCGGTGGCGGTTCCATCGCTTTTGTTCCCGAGTTAACCAAGGCCTTGCGAGTGGGGCCGGAATCCGCTGGGGCCGTGCCCGGCCCGGCCTGTTATATGAAAGGCGGCGAAAAGGCCACCGTGTGCGATGCCAATGTGGTGTTGGGTTATCTGCCCGCCGATGTGCAGCTGGGTGGTGCCATGGAAATTAATCGAGAGGCCTCTTTGAGCGCGGTGCAACAAATCGCCGATGCCATCGGTATCGATTTAATGGCGGCGGCGGAAGGCATTGTTAAAGTGGTCAATGAGTCCATGTTTGGCGCTCTGAGATTGGTCTCGGTGGAGCAGGGTTACGATCCGAGGGATTTTGCCCTGGTGGGTTTTGGCGGCGCCGGCCCGCTGCACGCCAATGCGCTGGGCATACTTACCGATGCTTGGCCGGTGATTGTGCCGCCGGGCCCGGGGGTGCTGTGTGCATACGGCGACGCTACCACCCAGTTGCAAGACGAGGCCGCGCGCACCTATCTCATCATGGCCGCCGAGCTCTCCGACACCCAGTTGCGCGACGACTTGCACAGCTTGCGCGAGCTCGCTGGGGAGGTGCTGCGCAGCGACGGCATTGCAGCGGAGGATCAAGAAGTGGTGTATCAGGCAGATCTGCGCTATGCCGGTCAGGCCTTTCAAATTACCGTGGATTTTAGCGAAGAGCAATTACTGGCCCACGGGGTCGGCTTTTTGACCGAGACCTTTGATCGCGAACACGAGCAGCTGTTTACCTTTAAGCTCGAAGACGGCCATGAAATTCTGATGATCCGCACGGTGGTCAGAGCCAAGTCGCAAAGCATTGCCGCCAAGGCCGAAATTGGTGACCCCGAGGCTGTGCTCGATCAGTGCGTGATTCATGCAAGCCGTTTTTATTATGAGGCTCAGTGGCACGACGCCAAGATTTATGATCGCAGCAAACTGCACCCGGGTTTAACGCTTGCGGGCCCTGCCATTGTCAGCGAGATGGATTCCACAACCGTGGTCTTGCCCGGCTACTTGGCAACGGTGGATACGGTGGGCAACCTCTTGATTAATCCAACGACTACACATAAAACCAATAAATAGGGGGCGCGCCATGAATGCGAAAATTATTGAAACCAACACCACTCCCATCAATAAAGTGGAAGTTGACGGTGTGACCGTTGATATTATTGAAAATGCCCTGCGCAATGCCCGTGAAGAAATGGACGCGGTGCTGTTTCGCACCGCTATGTCACCCGGCATACGCGAGCAAGGTGATTGTTTCCCAATGATTGCCAACCGAGAAGGCAAAATGGTGGTGGGCCAGTTCGGTTCGTTTATCGGGCCGTTTATGGAAGCCTACAACGGCGAGATCGAAGAGGGGGATATTATTTTAACCAACGATCCCTACATGTGTAATGCCGCGGTGTCTCACCTGCCGGATTGGATCGTACTGGTGCCCGTGTTTAAGGACGGTCGCCATATTGCGTGGTCGGCGATGTTTGGTCATATGTCGGATAACGGCGGCATGGTGCCGGGTTCAATGCCCATTAACGCCACCACAATTTATCAAGAAGGTATTCGTATCCCCCCCACCAAGTTGTATAAAAAAGGGGAGTTGCAAAGCGATATTTTGGAATTGATTTTACACAATGTAAGAACTTCGCAATGGAATCGCTTCGACTTAAACGCTCTGGTCGCCGCCTGTAATACCGCGGCTAAACGCTGTATAGAATTGGCCCATCGCTTTGGTGACGATGTTTTAAATTCCACCATGGACATTATGTTGCAGCGCAATTACATCGCCATGAAAGCCATTATTAATAATTTTATTCCCGAAGAGCCGCGAGTGTTTGAAGACTATATTTGCGACGATGGCATGGGCATGGGGCCCTATAAAATTCGGTGCAAAATGTGGCGCGAGGGCGATATCGCGTATTTTGATTTTGAAGGTACCGACCCCCAGGCACAAAGTTCGGTAAATTTCTACATGAACGAAGACATGTTCAAAATGTTTTTCGGCTCATTCACCATTAACGTAATCGACCCGCAAATTGTGTTTAACGACGGTTTCTACGACCTGGTGAAAGTCCATATACCGGAGGGTTGCCTACTCAAACCAAAATTTCCAGCGGCCCTCTCCGGTCGCACCCACGCCTTGGGGCGCATCTTCGATGTAATGGGTGCCTTGCTGGGTCAAGGCGCTCCGGAAATGCTGCTCAACGCCGCGGGCTTTTCCGACTCCCCCCATATGTTTTATTCCGGCTACGATGATAAGGACGAGTGGTTCCAGTTATATCAAATCGGTTTTGGCGGCGTGCCCGGCCGGCCGGTCGGCGATGGACCCGACGGCCATTCCCTATGGCCGGGGTTTACCAACGTGCCCAATGAATTTATCGAGTCGTATTTCCCGATCCGTATCGAACGCTATGAAACCATTCCCGATTCCGGCGGCGCCGGTTTGCATCGCGGCGGCAACGGTTTGAGCGTGGCCTATCGCTTTTTGTGCGATGGTGAAATTGCTATCCACGACGATCGTTGGTTGACCTACCCCTGGGGGGTGCTGGGCGGGGAAACCGGGATGCGCTCCACGAAAAAATTAGTGCGCGGCGACGGCTCGGAAACCTGGTTGGCCTCCAAGGTGGAAGGCATAAAAGTTCAAGCTGGCGATTTGCTCTATTTTAATACCTGGGGCGGCGGTGGCTGGGGCGACCCTTTTGAGCGCGACCCGGCGCTGGTGCTCGACGATGTCAATCGCCGCTTAGTTAGCGTGGAGGGTGCGCGACGCTTTGGTGTGGTGATTAGCGATGGCGCGGTGGATGAAGCGCAAACCGAGCAGCTGCGCGCCAGCCTGCGCGAGCAGCGCAGCGACAAGCCATTATTTAACTTTGGCGGCAGCGTGGAACAATTGCGCCAGCGCTGCGAAGCCGAGACCCATTTGCCCGCGCCACAGGCACCGGTGTTTCGCTAGCCCATGAATAATTCGCCGCAAACACTCTACGATAAACTTTGGGCACGCCGCTGTGTAAAAAGCTTCGATAATGGTCTGTCGCTGATCTATATCGATCGTCATATTTTGCATGAGGTGTCATCGGCGCAGGCCTTTGAGGGCTTGCGCGCGGCGGGTCGCAAACCCTGGCGCACCAGCGGCGCTCTGGCCACGCCGGACCACAATGTGCCCACCACCGAGCGCGAATTGGGTGTGGAGGGTATCGATGACCCGCTGTCGCGGATCCAAGTGCAAACATTGGATGACAATTGCCAGCGTTTCGGCATTCCCCACTTCGCTTTACAGGATGTTCGCCAGGGCATTGTTCATGTGATTGCACCGGAACAAGGCCTCACCCTACCGGGCACCGCAGTGGTGTGCGGCGACTCTCACACCGCCACTCACGGGGCCTTTGCCGCCCTGGGTGTGGGTATTGGCACCTCTGAAGTGGAGCATGTCCTCGCCACCTCCTGCCTGCTGCAGCGCAAAGCAAAAAATATGTTGGTGAGGGTGGACGGTGAGTGCTTGCCGGGCGTTAGCGCCAAAGATATTGCGCTGTACCTGATTGGTCAGCTGGGCACCGCCGCCGGCACCGGCCATACCATCGAGTTTGCCGGCTCGACCATCACTTCTCTGTCCATGGAGGGCCGCATGACCCTGTGCAATATGGCCATAGAAGCCGGTGCCCGCGCCGGTTTAGTCGCCTTCGATGCGGTGACTGCCAATTACCTAAAAGGCCGCCGCTATGCCCCGAGCGCTGAGCTGTGGGACAGCGCCTTGGCGGTGTGGCACAACTTGCACAGCGATGCCGATGCCGAGTTTGATGTGTGCTATCAATTCGATGCCGCAGCCATTAAACCGCAAGTGACCTGGGGCACCTCTCCGGAAATGGTCATCGCCGTGGATGAGGCAATTCCCGCCCCAAGTACCGTCGGCGAAAAACAGCGTGACTACCAATCCGCTTTGGCTTACATGGGGCTCAAGCCAGGTCAATCCCTGGGCGAGATTACTCTGGATCGCGTGTTTATCGGTTCTTGCACCAATTCGCGCATCGAAGATCTGCGCAGCGCGGCGCAGATGGTGGCCGGCAAAAAAATCGCCCCCACCATTAAGCAGGCACTGGCGGTACCGGGTTCCGGTTTGGTGAAGCGCCAGGCGGAATCTGAAGGCTTGGATCGCATACTAATGGATGCCGGTTTTGAGTGGCGCCAGCCCGGCTGTTCCATGTGTTTGGGCATGAACCCCGATCAATTATTACCGGGGGAGCATTGTGCTGCCACGTCCAACCGAAATTTTGTGGGTCGCCAAGGCCCCAATGGGCGCACTCACCTAGTGAGCCCAGCCATGGCGGCGGCGGCAGCTATTGCTGGGCACTTTGTCGATATTAGCGGCGGGGGTAAATAAATGCAGGCGTTTAAATCTCATCAAGGTTTGGTGATTCCGCTGGATCGCTGCAATGTCGACACCGATGCTCTTTTGCCAAAGCAATATTTGAAGTGCGTTAAAAAGTTTGGCTATGGCAGCTGGCTGTTTGACGACGATCGCTACTTGGATCCTGGCGATGTTTACACCGATTGCAATCTGCGCCGCACTAACCCGCGCTTTGCACTGAATCAGCCTCAGTATCGCGGCGCTAGTATTTTGCTGGCCCAGGACAACTTTGGTTGTGGCTCAAGCCGCGAACACGCCGTGTGGGCGCTGCGCGACTTCGGTATTCGGGTGGTAATCGCTCCGAGTTTCGCCGATATATTTTATAACAATTGCTTTAAAAATGGCTTGTTGCCGCTGGTGCTGGCGCGCCCTGCAGTGGCCGAGTTATTTGCGCTTGAGCAGCAAGCTGCACCGCTTATGCTCAATATAGATTTACAGTCGCAAACCCTGTCGCGGGGCAGTGCCGAATCTTGGCATTTTGCGATCGATGCTGGCCGCAAGGAAAATTTAATAGAGGGCAGGGACGACATTGCCGTGACCCTCGATGCGGCCGAGAGCATAAAGCACTTTGAAAACCAACTCTACCGAGAAGAACCCTGGCTCAAAACGGATATCCGTTAACTGCCGGCTTGGTTGGTTCAGTTTTTTTGCCCTATTACACGGTGGGCCGACGCCGCTGGTCGATGCCGCCAAACAGTTGTTTATTTAGCTTTGGGTTTAGTTGATGTCGGCGAGTTTTGTTACGGTCTCTAGATCGGTAATGGCCATGGAATGCAGCTCGGTGGTCTCGATTAATCCTTCCGCTTTGAGCTTGGTGATTGAGCGGCTCACAGTTTCCACTGTTAAACCTAAATAGTCGGCCATATCCAAACGGGTCATGGGCAGTTCGATATTGTCTACGCTGGCACCCGGCAGCCGCTTGAGCAGATGCAACAGCAAGAAGCAGACCCGCTCATGGGCCTTTTTCTGTCCCAGTAAATACAGCTGGTCCAACATCAAGGCGATCACCCGTTCGCGAATACTGCTCAAGTTGTCACTCAGTGAACTGTACTTTTCAGAAAGCTCAGCAATTTTGTTTTGGCGAAATTGATGTGAGGTAAGGGGGGTGAGGCTTTTAACGCTAAACTCGTGGTGATAGGTAAGGCCGATCACGTCGCCGGGGAAAATAAACGACAGCACTTGGCGTCGACCATCGCTAGACACCCGCTCGGCTACCGCGGCACCCGACGCTATGATGTAAACATATTGGGCATCGGTATATTGCGTGCAAAGATACTGGTGTTTACTCAGTACCTTAAGGCGAGAATGTTTGGCGAGCGACTCTAATTCTTCGTCGCCTAATGCCTTAAATAATGCGCTATTTCGATCGAACATACACTCTTTTCGATGCTAGTTTGTCGGTTTACAGGTGAGTAATAATGCACGCAATGTCATATGCTTTAAGCGCCGTGAGGACCGCTTGATGCTGCCATTGGCTGTGGCGCCAAAGGCTACAATAAACCATTAATAGGGGCGCTTTGTCAAAACAGTGCTGTCAAAACAGCGACACAGTTAGTTTAACTATTAATTGAACTAATTAGTTGAATTATTGGCTTTATTCAGGGCTTGTCGCCACCTGAGCACGGCTCAGCCACACACGCCGTTTTACCGCGCTGCGCTGGGCGACAATTTTACACGATGGCGCACACCGTTTTTAGCTCTAAATAGTTATCTACGGCGACGCGTCCGCTATCCCGACCAAAGCCGGAGGCCTTCATACCGCCTATTGGCATGGCGGGGTCAAACATCGAATGGGCATTTATCCACACCGTGCCGGCTTCAATTTGGCGAGACAACCTCATGGCCTGTGACAGGTCTTGGGTCCAAACGCTTGCGGCCAGGGCGTATTCGCTGTCGTTACACCATTGCAAGGCATCGTTAATGTCTTCATAGGGCTCAATAATCATTACCGGCCCGAACACTTCTTCACAGTGAATCGACTGAGAACGCTGCGTGCCGCTGACCAGGGTTGGCTGAATAAAGGTGCCGTGTTTGCCGAGTCGCTCGCCGCCGCAAATTATGTTCGCCCCCTCTTTTTGGGCCGTTTTAATATAGCCCTGTATTTTTTCCGCTTGCTGTACCGATACCACCGGGCCCATCATATTTTCCCGGTTTAGGCTGTGGCCCATTTTTAAATTGGCCCCGTAATTGGCGATGCCTGCTACGACCTGGTCAAAAATGGAGCTGTGCACATAGGCCCGAGAATTGGCGACACACACTTGACCACTATTAAAAAAGATACCGTTGGCGATGCCGGGAATTGCCAGATCCAGGTCGGCGTCAGGCAATACTAGCGCGGGAGATTTGCCGCCCAGTTCCAAAGTGACGCGTTTTAAGTTGCCCTTGCTGGCGTCGATAATGCTGCGCCCAGTGGCGCTTGAACCGGTGAAGGCAATTTTGTTTACGCCCGGGTGTGAGGCGAGCATGGCGCCAGCGCGAGAGCCTTCGCCTGTAACCACATTGATCACCCCTTCGGGAACACCGGCTTGGGTCATCAGCTCGGCGAGCCGCAGCGCGCTTAACGAGGTGAGTTCGGCCGGTTTATGCACCACGGTGCAGCCCGCCGCCAGAGCCGGCGCCAGTTTCATGGCGGTGAGTATCAGGGGCGAATTCCAGGGGGTAATCGCCGCAACCACTCCCACGGGTTCGCGCACGGTCCAGGCTTGCAC
>JAHQVY010000001.1 GCA_019634095.1 Cellvibrionaceae bacterium | reverse complement strand
TGGTTATCGGCATGGTCCCTGTTGCCAATATATTGGCGCCGCTGGTGGGCTTGCTTTGGGCAATGTGGTGCATGAGCATCCAGTACTCGGATTACCAAGCAGACAACCATCAGTGGCCCTTTGGCTTGCTGAGAGCACGTTTGCGCAAACAGGTGATTAGCAGCTGGGGTCTCGGAGGCATGGTTATGGGCGCCAGTATCGTTCCGCTGCTTAATATTTTCGCCATGCCCGCAGCCGTGGCGGCGGGAACCATTTTTTGGCTTAACGAACTGGAACAGAGCGAGCCGCTGGACAGGGATAACTATCCGTAACAGCCGCGTTTGTTAGCCGGATATTAATCGTCCCCCATCACCAAATCGCCACCCGCATCGTAGGCTCGCATCAAACAAGACTTGGCACAGGCTAACATCTCATCCAATGAATCGCCTTTGGTATTCGAAACACCCGCGCTAAAGCTAAGGCGGGTTCGCTCAGTGCCCACGTCAAAAACTTCTTGCAGCACCATTTGGCGCACCTTATCGACAAAAGCCACAGCCCGCTCATTGTCGAGACCGGACATCAACACCAAAAACTCATTCACCCCCACTCGGGCAAAAACAAAACGCTTAAAAGCCGCCGCCAAAAGTTGCGCAAAACAAACTAGAGCCTGATCGCTCGCCTCCAAACCATGATAGGTGCTTATTTCATCCATGCCATCTAAATTCAGGGTCGCCACCGCCAGCGGCCCATCAGTTATTGTGGATTGCCTGTAAAGCTCCGCACCGCGCTCGAAGAAATACTTGCGATTATGAACACCGGTGAGCTCGTCGCGGTAGGCTAGATCGCGAACCGTTTCCAACAACTCCAGCATTTCCACATTGTGAGTTAGGCGGCAATAAAACTCTTCGTGGTTATAGGGCTTCTTCAAAAAATCGCTGGCGCCGTTTTTAATAAACCTAGCCGACAGGGCCCCATTGCCCTCCGATGATACGCCAATCACTATCAGCTCAGACTTTTCGTACTTTACCCGTAAATTTCTCACCAGCTCGAAGCCGTCCATATTTGGCATGTGGTAGTCGGTCAACAATACTCTGATATCCGGTTGCGCCAAAATAGTTTTGATCGCGGCGACACCGTCGGCAGCCTCATACACTTTAAAAAGGTGGGCTTGGAGTAGGTTTTTGGCGAATTTGCGGGCCGCGGCGGAGTCATCCACTACCAGTACTTTTATCAACTGATTTTTTATAAGACGATTCAGAATCTTGGTCACATAGACATAGGAAAACTTACCCTCTTTGACCACATAGTCAACGATGCCCTTTTCCAGTAACAGCTCGCGCCGCTGTTCATTGATGTTGCCAGTGAGAACAATCGTCGGCAAGTGCTTGCCAAGCATTAAGTCGACAACTTCGCCGTCGGGAGCATCCGGTAAATTGAGGTCAACAACAGCCGCAAAAAAGTCATCGTGTTGCGCAACCAACTGCTTCGCCGCCGCATAACTGTTGGCGTAAAGCGGTTCCAGCGTCTCGCTCACCGATAAAACATGCTTGATAATCTTAAGCACCATCGGACTATCTTCAACGACAATTATTTTTTTTCTCTCCACAGACTACCGACTCCACATTCAAATAATGAGCCCATTTACCCGCTCGGCAAAGTACTGTCGAAGCAGCGGGTTCCTTTAAAGTGTAGTCGTTTATTTGGAATCGGTTATAAGGCGGGTCAGAGCAGGTCTTCGGGAGGGAGTTCACACTTGAGTTTTTTGCCCAACAAGGCCTCTATGGCCGGCAGGCGGAAGGAATCGTCTTCGCAGGCAAAGCTAATGGATATACCGGTATTGCCGGCACGCCCCGTGCGCCCAATACGGTGGATATAATCTTCGGGCTCTTCCGGCAAGGTGTAGTTGACAACGTGGCTAACGCCATCAATATGAATACCGCGGCCCGCCACATCGGTGGCGATAAGCGCTTGCAAGCGCTGATTTTTAAAGTCGTCCAAGGTGCGCACTCGCTTGTTCTGGGGTATTTCCCCAGAGAGCAGCCCCACCTTATAACCACTTTTGCGCAGCTGGCTATGCAGGTCGCGGCACTGATCGCGGCGATTGGCAAACACCATTAAATTAGTGACGCCCGGTTGATTGATCAAGTTAAGCAACAGGGGAAACTTCTCCTCGCTGGACACCATATATATCTTTTGCGCCACCTTGTCCGTGGCAACACTTTTCGGCTCGATGGTCACCTCCTTGGCTTCGTACATCCACTGATCCGATAAACGCAGTACATCGTTGGAAAAAGTAGCGGAAAACATCATGCTCAAGCGCTTATTTTTTGGCGGCGCCATACGCACGATGCGTTTCACCTGCGGAATAAACCCCATATCCAGCATGCGATCGGCTTCATCGATTACCAATAGCTCCAGCTGGTCTAGAAACACCTCGCGCTTTTCGCAAAAATCCAACAGCCTACCGGGGGTGGCGACCAATATATCCACATGGGTTGAATGCAGTTTCTTCAGCTGGCTGACGTAGTCCATCCCCCCCACCAAAGTATGAATATTGAGCGAAGTGTAATTCGCCAGGGCATCGGCATCTTTAGCGATCTGCAACACAAGCTCTCGCGTGGGGGCAATCACCAGAGCCCTGGCTTCCCCTGCGTAGCGCTCCTCGGGATCGCCAGCATTGATTAAATCTTGTATTACTGCGATCAAAAAAGCAGCTGTCTTCCCGGTTCCCGTTTGCGCCTTGCCCAACACGTCGTGCCCGTTGAGACTAAAGGGTAGGGATTTAGCCTGAATTGGCGAGCACTCATCAAAACCTAAATCGTTCACCGCCCTGAGAATTTCAGGCCGCAAGCCCAAATCTTCAAAGGTGGTTTTGGGGGTTTCCAGTTCGCCAGATGACACGGCATCGGAGGGAGCTGGCACTTCGGGGGAGTCGGGCATGTTATCTTTAATCTCGGAGTTTCAGTTTTTTCGTCACTTCGGCTAACAAATTACGCCGTCTTTTTACATGACAGTTCACCTAGTCTGCAAGTAAAAGGCGAAAAAAGCGAGGATATCTGTTGTTTGTTTCACCTAAGCGCCGCAATGCTCAGACTTTGCCGCAAAATCCTTCATTGCTCTGCTGGGTCCTGCTAAAATTCGCGGACCTTGCCTTACTGACGTAAGACTAGCCTTTCTTGAACCGCCACATCTTAATTTTTATTTGTTCTCGTTTTCGGCCTCGGAGGCTAGCGCGACAGCAATGACTAAGGCCTAATCACTAGAGTTATTTATTGGAGATATGTTACATGAAAGTACTTATTACTGGCGCTGCCGGCTTTATCGGGTACCACCTGTGCAAACAATTACTCGAGCGCGGCGACCGTGTTTTGGGTATCGATAACCTTAACGATTACTACGATGTCAACCTCAAACTGGCACGTCTGGAGGGTTTAAAAGGTTATGCATCATTCGAATTTATTAAATTGGATATCGCCGATAGAGCCCCCGTGGAAAAGCTGTTCCAGGACCACCAGTTTGACCGTGTGGTCAATTTAGCGGCACAGGCCGGTGTGAGATACTCTATCGAAAACCCCCACGCCTATGTCAATGCCAATATGGTGGGTTTTATTAATATATTAGAAGGCTGTCGCCACACCAAAGTGCCGCATTTAGCCTATGCCTCTTCTAGCTCGGTCTACGGTGCCAACAGCAAGCAACCCTTTGCCGAGGAAGATACTGTCGACCACCCAGTGTCGCTCTACGCCGCGAGCAAAAAAGCCAATGAGCTGATGGCCCATGCCTACAGCAACCTCTACCAACTGCCCACCACCGGCCTCAGGTTCTTTACCGTTTATGGCCCCTGGGGGCGGCCCGATATGGCGCCATTCTTATTCACCAAAGGGGTTGTGGAAGGCACCACAATCAATATTTACAACCAGGGCAATATGTACCGGGATTTCACCTATATTGACGACATTGTTGAGGGCGTAGTGCGCGCGACCGACAAGATCCCCACCGCCAATAAGGACTGGGACAGCAGTTCACCCGACCCGGCATCCAGTTTTGCGCCTTACAAAATTTACAATATTGGCAATAATACACCGGTTAAGTTAATGGATTTTGTCGAGGCTATCGAGAATGCTGTTGGCAAAAAAGCCATCAAAAACTTTATGCCCATGCAACCCGGCGACGTGCCATCCACCTTTGCCGAGATCCGGCGTCTGGAAGCCGACGTCGGCTTCAAGCCTGCAACCCCGCTACAAGCGGGCATTGACCAGTTCGTGCAGTGGTACAAAAACTACTTTGAGAACTGAGCCAATAAGGTTTGACAAGGCCCCCAAAATATTTGGGGGCTGTGGGTACGCACAGATGACAGATTTTGCCAGATTACAGACCCCAATCCCTTTGACGTCCCCGCCTCTGTCCAGCAACGCACCATCGCGAAGATGGCTGCGAAGCATCCTCAACGCAACGAAATGCGATCCGCAGCCGCCACAAGCTGCTATCCAAAAGACTCCGATCAAAATAGACCAACACCAAAAACCCTGCAAAAAGTAGCGCTACTGACTGCATTGCGTTAGGCTGCGGCGATTGAGTAAGCAGCGGTCTTTTTAAACAATCCCAATAAGATCTGCAGTGCTCTTATTCTTGTACTAACTTATTCTTGTACTAACTTATTCTTGTACTAACTTATTCTTGCACTAATATTGGCAATATAAAGACGCTCATTGAGTAGGTTTTGCGCCAAGCGACATCGGTATTCGATAGATTGGTAACTGCGGAGTCTCAGCGGCTAGCGGCACGTTGATTAACACGCACAGATAAACCACTGAATGAGTGAATATTTTTCTCTGGCAACAAAAACACCGGCAATAATTGCGCCTTCTGCAATGCAGGTCCTTGCTGAATCGGAGACGGCGCTTTATTGTCTGCGCAATATAGCGCCAGCGGCCTCGTGGCAAAGTGACAGGCTGGAAACAGTCGCTCGAATGGCATCTAAATTGCAAAGGTCGACCAAAACACACCTTTAACTAATATTTACTTACTTAACCTAATTGCGCAACATTGCAGTTGTATTTGTTGCAACAAAACGAGCCGCATACGACGCGGCGCACTCAACCGATAATTTATTGGCTACAAATTTTATCCAGCTTTATGGCAACGGCATAAATAAGTGGCAGCCTCAGTAACGGAGCAGCATGTGGTTTTAACAATTCACCGGAATCCCTGTTGCGAAAGACAAGGATTTTATGGCCGCAAACTCCCGCAGTTTGCATTAAGCTCGCTGTTTGCGATGATTTATAGCACGCCCACCTTGGCAGACGATCAGGAAATTTTCTCGCTCGAAGAAATCATCGTCACCGCGCAAAAACGCGAAGAATCGCTGCAAGAAGTACCGATTTCGATCGCCACACTGAGCGGAGAAAAACTTGATGATGCCGGTATCGAAAACCTGCAAGATCTCACTGCTCACCTACCGAGCATACACTTTACAGAAACGGGCTTGAGTACGCAGGTGAGAGTTAGGGGCATTGGCTCCGACAATAGCCAGGGCTTCGAGCAATCCGTGGGCATGTACATAGATGGGATTTATTATGGCCGAGCGCAGCTGTTTCGCATTCCACTAATGGATTTGGAGCGGGCAGAATTGCTGCGTGGCCCGCAGAGTATTTTATTCGGTAAAAATAGCATCGCCGGCGCACTAAACTTGCAAACCGCACGCCCTGCGGATGAATTAACCGGCTCCTTTGCCGCATCACAAGAATTCCTGCTCGGCGAAACCGAACTAAACGGCGTGGTATCCGTACCCATGTCAGAAGAATTTCGCGCGCGATTAGCCGTGCGGAAATATGAAGAAACAGGCTATATAAACAACACCGTCCTAGATGCCGACCAACCCTTTAAAGAAGAAACCTCTCTGCGTTTGAGCATGGATTGGGACGCCTCAGATAAGCTGCACATTCTGGCAAAGGGGGAAACCCACCGCTTTAAAACCAAGGGCCGGCCGATTGAAGTAATCCAAGACTTGCCGCTTATTGCCGGCAGTCCCAACTTCACGCAAACACTCACGGCAGGTTTTGGTGTTACACCTTTCGATGCGCAACTGAATTATGAACGCCAAGCCGACCTAGAAGAATCGAGTGATAACGAAGTCAACAATATGACCTTTATCACCACTTATCAATTCGCTGAAAATACCCTTACCTGGACAGCCGGCCTACTGGATTTCGATACCACCGAGCTGTGCGATTGCGATTTTATCCCGGCGGAAATTCTCAACCTGGAACTCGAGGAGACCTACGAGCAGCAAAGCCAAGAAATACGTTTAGCCTCGCCGAAAGGCCGAGCGTTTGAGTGGGTAGTGGGCGCGTTTTACCAGAATTGGGAACAAACCTTCTTCGATCAGCTGGCAATATCGGAAACCGGTTTAGTTCCCGCCGCCTCGCCCGACTTCGGCATATTCAGAAACACTGCGCTGCGCAGAGAATTCGAACAGTCCTCCGACACCTGGGCGGTGTTCGGACAAGTGAACTTGCAGCTCACCAACAAGCTCTTCGTTTCTGCCGGCGCCCGCTACACCGCGGAAACCAAAGAAGCTACGAAGGCTATGGACGCGATTGAGTTGGAGACCAATACCATATCCACCAATCCCGCGCTGGGCTTTGCCTACCTGGAGGTATTCGGCGCGGAGACCAACCAGGCCAACGTTTCATTCGTCAACGGTGTGGCACAACCGCTGCGTTTTAGTGGGCACAATGTTGCCGGCGATCGAGACGAGTCCGCCATTACACCCCTGTTCAGCGCCGAGTACTACTTCAGCGACACAACCATGTTTTACGGTTTGTACACAACAGGCTTCAAGGCGGGGGGCTTTGACCCGAGATCCAACCGAGTTGGCAGCCTAGCCACGACCGACCCCAACGCCACAGAAGATAACCCTAACTTGTTTTTCGAATTCGAAGAGGAAACCGTCACCTCCATCGAGCTCGGCCTGAAGACAAGCTTTGCCAGCGGACGCGGAGAATTTAACCTTGCCATTTTCGATATGCAGTACGAAGATTTACAAATCAGCCAATTCGATGGCCAGGTGGGTTTTAACGTGGGCAATGCCAGAGAAACCAGTGTCAGCGGTGTTGAGATTGACGGTCGCTGGCTATTTAATCAGTCTTTCACGGCATCTTACAATGTGGCCTTCCTCGATTTCGAGTACGACGACTTCCAAAACGGTAACTGTTTTGCCGGGCAAACGCCGGATGGTATCGATTTGAATGGCGACGGCCAGCTAAATACCTG
>JAHQVY010000094.1 GCA_019634095.1 Cellvibrionaceae bacterium | reverse complement strand
TCAGGAGTCTATGTCTGTGCCGATTCTCACAAACGTCTCGACACCTCAGACATGGATATCGGTCCTTTTGACATTCTTGAAGCGCGCATTTTGTTTGAGGGAGAAGCCGCCGAACTCGCGGCGAGATTGATTACAGACGAAGAGTTAGCAGAACTCAAATCCGCCCTGGAAGCCATGGTGCGGGAGAACGAGGGCGAGCCCATCTGCGAAAAAGCGGACGAGCAATTCCATACATTGATAGCCAAGGCGACAAAAAACGAAGCCATTGTTGCCGTGTGCGAGCAACTTTGGCGCCTGCGTAACAGCTCCACGATCTCGGCGCGTATTCTGGAAAAGGTAAGGCTCTCGGGCTCCAAACCGAGAATTGAAGAACACCGAGCGATACTCGAAGCTCTGCAACAGCGCGACCCAGCAGCGGCAAGAGCCGCCATGCGCGAGCACTTAACCCGCGTCATCCAGCAATTACTCGACGCCACAGAAGCCACCGCAGTGGAAGAAGCGCGACGCAGCGTAGAGAAAAATCGCTCGCGTTTTTCGATGATCAGCTAATACTGCAGCACTACCCTACCCCGCGGCATGCTGACTAGTTACGCGCTATTTTTGAGCCTAACGCTGACGGAGCCTAGCGTATGAGAACTGACAACCTCTTGGGAAAGGACGGATGATCGCTGTTCAGATAGACGATGGCCGACATGTTCTGGCTTGAGCTTTAGCGTCACGCAAACCATTCTAAGCAGCAAAGAAGGCTGTTAGCTTGTCATTGCTAAACTCGGCACCAGCTGCTGCCATTGAACTCGTAAACTAAGATTTTCGAACCCGTTGTGCGAATATCAAAACAAACCCTAGGAACATGCATGAAATAACTTCCCGTTTTCACTTGATCTAAGCCCCGCTGCTGGTGTTGTAAAAAAGGATCACCTATACACTTAGCGATTGAAATTTAGGCCTTATTCACGCGCCCCTTTTTGCTTTTGGCGGTTACTCCGCCTTAAATAAAATGGCTATTCTGCGTTGTCGCGCCTTGCTAAAAACAAAAATTAACGCACTCCTAACACCTAAATTTCAAACGCTACGGGTATGACACAGCTCTGCCTACATTTTTACGCCTAAGCAGTGGGACTTATATGGTCGCCAATTCCTGGAAGTTATTTCGTGCACGTCCCTTAACCCTAAATAAAGTTTGGATTAAAAAGCTTTTAGTAAGGTATTTATAGCGTCGTACGGAGTTTTTAATTTAATAAGTTAAATTTCCAATTTTTAAATGCCACCCAATAAATGCGTTAATCTCAAGACAGGAATATAGTAAATGAAACGCTTGAACCGAAGAACCACGTTACAAGGTGCCCTGGCCACTATTGTCGCCGGCTGCAGCCATCAAACAACGACTACTTCTAAGCAAGTAAGCGATATACCCTCGGTAGATTGGGGTATGGCAAGTAAAATTGTCAGCGAAACCAAAAGGCCAAACTTTAACAAACAAGATTTTAATATCCAACAATTCGGCGCTGTAGGCGACGGCAAGTTTGATTGCAGCCCGGCCTTTCGCGCTGCGATTGCCGCATGTCAAAAAGCGGGTGGTGGACGGGTTGTGGTTAGCGGCGGCAGCTTCCTCACCGGTCCAATTCATTTAAAATCCAACGTTAATTTGCATATTGAACAGAGCGCCACCATAAAATTTTTTACCGACCCCAAAAAGTTTCTCCCCGCCGTTTTTACGCGCTGGGAAGGGGTCGAATATATGGGCTATTCGCCGCTAATCTACGCCTATGGCGAAAAAAACATTGCCCTCACCGGCAAGGGTACTTTAGACGGACAGGCCAATCGCACCACCTGGTGGCCATGGAAGGGCAATAAAGAATGGGGCCTAGAATCTTACCCCTCACAAAAAGCGGCAAGAGACCGTTTGTTTCGCGATGCTGAAAACGGCGTGCCGCCACAACAACGCTTCTACGCGGAAGGCGCGTATCTCAGACCGCCCTTTGTTCAGCCTTATAAATGTGAAAACGTATTAATTGAAGATGTACGCATTATTGGCGCGCCTTTTTGGCTATTAAACCCAGTACTGTGTACCAATGTCACCATACGCGGGGTTCACCTAGAAAGCCTTGGCCCCAATTCAGATGGTTGCGACCCCGAGTCCTGTAAAAATGTTGTTATTGAGAATTGCTATTTTGATACCGGCGATGATTGTATCGCCATAAAATCGGGGAGAAATGCCGATGGCCGCCGGGTCAACGTGGCGGCGGAAAACATTGTCATTCGCGGCTGTAAAATGCGTGCTGGACATGGTGGAGTGGTAATCGGCAGCGAGATATCCGGCGGCGTGCGCAATGTATTTGCCGAGAACAATGAAATGAGCAGCCCCGACCTGGAACGAGGGCTGCGCATAAAAACCAATTCTGTGCGCGGCGGATTACTAGAAAATATATTTATGCGCAACTGCACCATCGGTGAGGTTCGCGACGCCATCGTTATAAATTTCTACTACGAAGAAGGCGATGCCGGTGCATTTGATCCGACTGTGCGCAACGTTGTGGTTGAGAATTTGCAGTGCACTAAAGCCCAGCAAGTTTTCAAAATTCGCGGGTTTAAACGCAAGCCCATTCAGCAATTTACCATCCTTAGCTCCAACTTTAAAACTGCGGCAAACCCGGGAATCATTGAGTACGTTGACCAACTCAAGGTAGAAAACGTGAGCATTAATGGCAAAGCATTTGTCGTCTAGCCCATGCGATCTAGGTCAATAACAAAACGACACAAACCAATCTCCTTAAATTTAAAAAAAACAACTGATAAAAATGGGGAAAAAATGAAGAGTTTAACAACAGTCAGTCGCATTTTCTCACTCCCACAAACAGCCTATGGCCTGCTTGTGGGCTCCACTATGCTTACTCTAATATCCTGTTCGCCCGGCGGCGAAACCGAAAACCCACAGCGAGAAACGCAAGCAAATCCAAAACCCGAAGTAATCACCGAAAAACAAGCCCCATCCACATTGGTTGCCAGCATTGAAGTCACTAACCCATCAACCTTCGTCAGAGAAAAAAGCCCACTTTACTTTAGCTATGCCGAGCTAGGATTAACCGCCGACTCTGCGCAAGCAAAAATACTCGCGGTAAAAAATGCCGACAACATTGTGCAGAGTCAAGCAATCGATAACGATAGCGACGGTGCCCCAGACGGATTGGCAATTGCCGTAGACCTAAATGCCAAAGAGGTAGTTAACCTAGCAGTGGTTGCGGATGCGACAGCGGCACAAACTAGCTTTCCAAGTTATACCCAGGCAGAAATTTCCCATAAAGAGGGCGGCCAATGGGTAGCACATACTAAGAGCGAGGGCTTCAAAGAATATGTGGGAGGCAATTTTATCAATGTCGAAAAGCTCAGCCCGCCCGCGCATTATACCGACCACTCGAACTGGATTCGCTATGAAGGCCCAGGTATTGAATCCGATAAGGTAGGCTACCGAGTGTATTTAGACTGGCGCAATGGCTTTGATATTTTCGGCAAAAAAGTAAGCGACACTATATTGCAAGGGGTTGGTCAAGATGGCTACGATTCCTACCATGAAATGCAAACCTGGGGCCTGGATATTTTAAAAGTTGGCAGCTCCCTGGGAGCCGGTGCATTCGGGCGCTGGGACGGAAAAAAAATTCACGCCATCAGCAAGGTGTCGCAACGCACTGCCAGCATAACCAACAACGGCCCTATTTATTCTTCCTTTAACATTGCCTACCGCGGCTGGGAGGTAAACGATAAAACGCTCGATATCTCATCTGAAATTTCCATGGTTGCCGGTAGCCGCCTAGCACGCAATAGATTAACTTTCTCCGACACCCCCCCTACCCTGGTTGTCGGCGTAGTAAAGCACCCCGATACAGAATTTATTGCCAGCAGCCGCGAAGTCCCTGGCGACGCCTTTATTTATATCGCTAGCTGGGGTAAGCAGGCATTGAGTGAAGATATGCTGGGCATGGCGGTGTTTATCCGCAAGCGCGATGCGGCAGGCTTAGTCGAAGCCAAATCCTCTTATGCCACCGCCATTAAAACCGCGGGGAATATTGCCGACTACTACTTCGCTGCGGCGTGGCAGGGTGAGCACAACAAAGGAGTCGCCACTAAAGAAGCCTTTGTTGACTATCTGAATCAAGTACAACACGAGCTCAATCAGCCACCGAGAATTCGATTGAAAACCGCCCTTTCACAACAAGCTAAAGCGCAGCCAATGACCGCAGAACAGGCTTTGGGCTGGAGTAAAAAGCTTGCCGATTCTGAATTAAAGCGAAAAACTTTAAAATACTATAACGGCGGTTGGGATACTAACCGTCGGCGTGTGCCGGTGTTCGAATACGATATTATCGGCATTTTACCAACAGCTTATGACAAACTTGCCGAAGTGACCGGCGACGCGAAATACGCCGAGGTGCTACCAAAAATAACAGGCTCTTTTATCGGCGATGACGGTTCCATTGCCAAATATAGCGAAGATAAATATAACATCGATTGGGTGGCGCCAGGGGTAGCCGTATTGCGGCTTTATAAGCGCAACCAGGAGGAAAAATACAAAATTGCCGCTTCGCACTTACGCCAACAATTAGAAAATCATCCGCGAACCAGTGAGGGGGCTTTTTGGCACAAAAAAAAATACCCCTGGCAACTGTGGCTCGATGGCGTTTATATGGGCATGCCCTTTTTCGCGGAATATCTTAGCTTATTTGAAAACGGCGAACACCTTGAGGAAGTGGTGAAAGAGTTTACGCTTACCAGAAAGTATCTTCGCGCACCAGAAACCGGCCTGTACTACCACGCCTGGGATGAAAAAAAGCAACAACCATGGGCCGATAAAGAAACCGGGCTCTCCGCGGAGCATTGGGGGCGGGGCATGGGCTGGCTGAGCATGGCCGTTGTCGATGTATTGGATTTCCTGCCGCAAGATCAGCCGGAATTAAGAAAGCCGTTGTTGGATATAACTGAAGAAATCGCAGCAACACTGGTTAAATACATCGATAGCGAAACCAACACCTGGTGGCAAGTATTAGATAAACCCAATCATCCAGGCAACTACCGGGAATCCACCGCCTCCGCAATGTTTACTTATTTCTTTGCCAAGGCGGTGAATAAAGGCTATTTACCCGAGCCTTATAAGCAAGTCGCGCTAGACGCTTATCAGGGACTGATTAACGAGTTTATCAATGTTCATCCCGACGGCAGTATAAGCATGACCAACCAGTGCTTGGTGGCCGGTTTAGGCTTTGGGCGTCTCGGTGATTACGATTATTATATGAAAGAGCGCGTCTTTCAAAACGATCCAAAGGGCAATGGCCCCTTTATTTTTTCTGGAATAGAAATTTATCACTTATTAAAATAATCCTTTAACAACGAGTTGAGTTTAACTATGACCACCACAGCAGATGAAAGATTTGCGGTTCACATCGACGACTACAAGCACTACGATACAGAGAAACTGCGCAAACACTTTCTAGTATCTGATTTATTTATTGCCGACGAATTTAAATTTACTTACACCCACTACGACAGAATAATGGTAGGCGGAGTTCAGCCGGTGCAGGCGCCAATGAAACTGGAATCGGTGGAACAACTAAAAGCCGACTACTTTTTGCAACGCCGCGAATTGGGAGCCATTAATGTTGGCGGTCCGGGTACGGTAAGCGTTGATGGCGAGACATTCGAGCTTTCCTACAAAGAAGCTCTATATGTTGGCAGAGATTCTAAAAATGTCGTATTTGCCAGTAACGATGCGGCAACGCCGGCAAAGTTTTACTTGCTTTCCACGCCAGCACATGCGGCCTACCCCAGCGTTAAAGTGGGCCAAGATCAGGCAGAAGTCATACAGCTAGGCACAATGGAAACCTGTAATCAACGTACGCTAAATAAATTAATCGTCAACTCAATTGTAAAAACCTGTCAATTGCAAATGGGAATGACCGCACTTAAGCCCGGTAGTGTATGGAACACCATGCCACCCCATACCCATAGCCGCCGCATGGAAGTGTATTTCTATTTCGAAGTACCTGAAGATCATGCAGTCTGTCATTTTATGGGCCCCAAAGAAGAAACTCGGCATCTTTGGATGACCAACGAACAAGCGGTAGTCTCACCACCCTGGTCGATGCACTGTGCCGCTGCCACAAGCAATTATATTTTTATTTGGGGGATGGCCGGAGAAAATCTCGATTACGATGATATGGACCGTTATTCACCCTCTGAACTAAAATAATTTAACCCAGCTATAGGAACTAAACGTGACTCATCCTCTCTTTGATTTAAGCGGTAAAGTGGCCCTTGTAACGGGTGCCACACACGGACTGGGCATGGCAATGGCCAAAGGTATTGCCAGCGCGGGAGCAACCCTGGTTATAAATGGGGCGTCCTCTCAAGAAAAAATCGACAATGCCATAAAAGAATACAAAGCACTGGGCTTTGACAAGGTACACGGCTACCGCTTCGATGTTACCGACGAACAAGCGGTCAAGCAAGCGGTCGAAAAAATAGAGACCGAAGTTGGCGCTATTGATATTCTAATCAATAATGCCGGTATTATTCGCCGCGTGCCACTGTTGGACATGCCTCTAGACGAATGGGAATTAGTCATTAAAACTGACTTGACCGGGGTATTTACTATGTCGCGCCCGGTGGTAAAAAAGATGATTGAGCGCGGTGGCGGCAAGGTTATTAATATTTGCTCCATGATGAGTGAGTTGGGGCGTAATTCGGTAGGCGCCTACGCAGCAGCAAAAGGCGGTTTAAAGATGCTCACGCAAAATATGGCGACTGAATGGGCCAAGTACAATATTCAGGTTAATGGCATTGGACCGGGATACTTTGCCACCAACCAAACCGCGCCCATTCGCGTTGAGGGCCACCCCTTTAACGACTTTATCATTAACCGTACGCCTGCAGGTAAATGGGGAGAACCCGATGAGCTACAAGGCGCTGCGATTTTCTTGGCTGCACCAGCAAGTAATTTCATTACCGGGCAAGTAGTTTATGTGGACGGCGGTATTTTAGCATCCATCGGCAAACCTGCGAATGAAGATTAGCTCGTAATTGCCGAATATTTTTACACGTTTGCCAAAATAGAAAGGGGGGCATGTCGACAACCGGCTCCTCTTGCTACTGCCCCTAACCTTGCATAAATTTTCCGCCCACAACGCCTGCGCAGCTGTTAAAGCAGCATTGATAAACCAGGCTTAAAACGTTAGGCGTTAAAAACGTTATGCAGCCTTGGGGGCTACGCAGTTGGATTGGAACGGTAGATGTTTTTCTAATAAGCTTTAGCTCGCATAGCTCAAATTACCTATAAAACTTCGCCAGATCATTTTTTTTACATTAGCGCAGTCACGTCACAGCCAGCTGAACAATTAACCATATCGGCTAAATATACCCAAAACACTTGAGATTCAGGCCTCATGAGCACGCCCCTAAGTGCCCTTGGCGGTGTTGCTCCGCCTTAAATAGACTGGCTATTGTGCGTTGTCGCGCCTTGCCAAGAACAAAAATT
>JAHQVY010000093.1 GCA_019634095.1 Cellvibrionaceae bacterium | reverse complement strand
CCCGAGTCTTTAGCCGGTGGTGAAGACTCCATTCCACTGATAAAAAATGAGCGCTCAACCAGTCGGAACGAACCGCTAGCCAGTCCACAAGCCGAAAACCCGGTACCTGATGATCTTGAGTCGGAGTGGCTTGTGGCGCAACAATCGACGCCAGCGGCCAGTGATAGCGAAAATCCTGACCACAGTGCCGATGAAGGCGAGGCCTTAGCCAGCTCAAACTCAGCAGACCCCACCGATCTTGCCCGCGCCGGGTTGAGCTTGACTGCGTTGCAGCCCGACCCGGAGCTCGAAGCAAGGCCGAGTTCGGCTGCAAAACCTTTCAATGCGCCAGCTCCCGGTCAGGTACTGAGGACCTACCTCAGTACCGGGAAAAAGGTTGAGGTGAGTGTCGACCAAATGACAGCTAGCCCGCCAATTGGTGACGTCGGGCACTTAGATCTTCGCGATGAATTGGCGGCGATCAACAGCGAGGATAGCCGAGAAGATCACAGCAGTGGTCAGACTTGGCGACAGCGTGACTGGCCAGTGAAGCTTGCGCTGGGTTCTGGCATAGTTGTCGGCTTAGCGCTGGTGGGAGTACTGGTTACCGTGGGTTTGAAGGTTATGGTGGGTGGATTCTCGAGCAAGGCGCCTGATTTACTGGCGGTCACCTCCACCGGTCGCGAAGACTGTGAGATGAACTACCACGATGGCAGCCGCTATGCTGGTGAGTGTGAGGGCAAAAGGCGCGATGGCCGCGGCAACTATCAATGGAAATCGGGTGATTCATACAGTGGCCACTGGAAAGATGACAAAATGCACGGTAAGGGAGTGTTAAAGTACCGCAATGGCGATGTCTACAAAGGCTCCTTTGCCAATAACTTAAAGCACGGCAGCGGGGCCATGGACTGGGCCAACGGTGCGCGCTATAAAGGCGGCTATCAGCGGGGCAAACTGCACGGTCAGGGTACCTATTGGGATTACTCGGGCAGACGGTTTGAGGGGGAGTTTCAAAATGGCGCCACGACCAATAATGGCACTTGCTATTTCGTCGACGGCACCAGTCAAGCGGGGGCCTGCCCTTAATCGCTTCAGCTTTGAGCACATCGTTATGTATTTATCCTAAATTAATCAGTCGGTGGTTGCTAACTGCGCCGATACTTAGAATGGGTAGCCTGTTTTAAACCCGCTGGACTATCTCCCTCAAACTTGCTAACTGCGGGCCACGCTCAATACCAGTGGGCATCATTTTTTCGTTCGGGCGGAAAGTCGTGCTATTTCAGGCTTATGGGCTGTCGAGCAAAAAGCTAAAGCAGGTTTGCTTTGGCTCTACTTGGCAAGTCACATCCAAATGGCTATTCATACGAGCTAAGTGATCTTTGACCAAGATCAGCCCTAAGCCACTGCCTTTTTCCCCGGCGGTACCCCGATTCGATTGGATGTGTTGTGAAATACAAATCGCTTCGATTTGTTTGTCATCTAAACCAACCCCGCGATCAATTACTGAAACCCGGCAACCTTTGGGTTCTCTGCAAACCTGGATATCAACGGTATTGCCCTCGAGAGAGAATTTAATGGCATTAGTTACAAGATTAAACAGGACAGAGTTAAGCAGGTCGGGATCCGCTAAGACCTGCTGCGTGTCATCGACGTTCGCGAAACACAGTTCAATATTTTTTTCCCTGGCCTTGGCTTTTAAATTGTCACCGAGGTTTGCAAAAATCGGCAGCAAAGAGAGCGACCGAATATTGTTAGGTACGGCGTTCATCTCTGACTTACACCAGCTGAGAAGATTCTCCAGTTGGTCGAAAGCCGAGCGCGAAGCAGTGGAAATATGTTCGGCGATTTGTGTGATCTGCTCTGGATTCATTTTTCCCGCGCGCCGCTTAAGAATATCGCTATAGCCTATCAAACCATTAAACGGGCTGCGCAGATCGTGTGACAGGGTGCCGAGCAAACGTACTTTGTCACTGTTTTGAGCACTGAGTTTTAGGTTAATGCTTCTCAATTCTATTTGGCGAACCACTTGCCTCGCCAGCTTTTGTAATGCAGTGATCTGCTCATGGCTGAGTGCGTGAGGTTTTGAATCAATCACGCACAAAGTGCCGAGTGCATGGTCATCTTGTGTTAGAAGCGGAGCGCCGGCATAGAAGCGAATATTTGGCCCGCCAGTCACCAAGGGGTTGTCGCGGAATCGATCGTCTTCCACGGCATTTTCGACCTTGAATACTTCTGAACCGTTAATGGCATGGGCGCAAAAAGCCAGTTCTCGAGCGGTCTCGCTGGCATCGATTCCCAATTTGGCTTTAAACCATTGCCGGTCACGGTCGACCAGACTGATCAAAGCGATGGGTGTGCCGCAAATTAGGCCCGCGACCTCAACCATGTCGTCGAATTCCTGCTCCCTGGCGGAGTCGAGAATATCGAATTTTTGCAGCGAAATTAAACGTTGCGCTTCGTTTTCTGGAATTTGGGGTTTAATCATGTCAATTATTGGGCTGTGAATATTTTATGCTATCTTTCATTTAAAGCTGTAGGCTTAGCTAAAGTGTAGTTGGTTATTTGAGCATCGTTTAAAACGCCGCTGTTATTTTCCTGTCTCACTCGATTAAATTTTGTTCTGTCCTTGATTGCCCAAAGTTCTCTGCCTGCCCGAAAGGTTAAAGACTTGTGATTGTATTCGAAAAGAGTACAATGCCATATTATGTCAAACCAGAACGATTTTTCGTGCCGGGCAACACGCGATCGCCGAAATCAACGGACCAGTGGCACACTTAGCGCCGCCAGAATTGATCGCTCTTATGCAGCTAAGTGCCCGAGCCGCGGGCGCCACCATTATCGATCGGCACTGGCACCGTTTCGGCGAGGGGCAAGGTTGTACCGCCATTTTATTACTGGCCGAAAGCCATATGAGCGTGCATACATGGCCAGAGCATGATTACGCAGCATTCGATATTTTTATGTGTGGCGACGTGACCTTAAGTCGGGCGTTAAGTGTGTTGCGCAATGCGTGTGGCGGCGCAAAGCCGAATATACTGCAGGAGAGTGTCGAAGAACCCTTTTACGCAAAAATTATGCGCAGAGGACGCAGATCTTTAGTGCGGGTTAGCCCGGAAGAGATCTCTGGCGAGCTTTATCAAACCACACCATTGTTAGTCGAGAAAATTAGTGATGCTGTTAAACTTTCTGAAATAAGTGCGCAGTCGCTGTTAGCCGAGCTGGTGAAATTTCTGGTAGTGTGTTCCAAAAATCAACACACTTTCTTGCCTTCCATGGTCGTAGATAGTGCATGGCAGCAGTTTATATTGTTTACGGAAATTTACGAAAATTTTTGCCAGCAATATTTAAGTCGTTTTATTCACTATCAGCCAACAATTTATGCTGAGAGAAGCGACTTCGACTATCAAAATACTTTAACGGCTTATGCAGCTTACTATGGTTCGCCGCCTGCTCATTTTTGGCCGCGCAACGATTTTTCTTGTTAGCCAGCACCGTAATATTAGTGAGCGGCGGGTAATAATAAGAAGAATATTTTTAGCCAGCTTGCTGGTGGGGGGAAACCATTAAACCAGCCGACTTTCCCTGCAAGCAATTTATATCACCAGTATTTCTATGCCCGCTGCGTTTTAGGTGCTCGATTATTTTATTTGATGTTTTTGTGTATCCGTAAATCACTGTAATTGCCAAACCCAAATTGATATCGCTTCAACAACTGAGTGCTAATGTTTAAGGAGTTGTTATGATTATTCATCGTTATGTTTTTATTGCTTGTGTTTTTATGGGGTTGTGGGGGTGTTCTTCTAACGAGCAGAGGGTTAAGAAAGAGCTGGAATTTGCCACCCAACAAGTGAACAACGGTATTACTCAACTTAAGCAACACCTGCAAGCGGGGAGGGTTCGCAATGCTAAGCTGCTAAAAGTGTACGCCGACAGTATCAAAAAAAATCACCCAGAATACCGTGAGATTGCCAATTTGCTCGCACAGGATGCCACCGTTTCAGGCCCCATAATCAGCGCTTTGGAACAGCGACTAAACGATGCCAAAAAGCAAATTCCCAATGCCGTGCGTTTTCCCGATAAGACGCGTCAATTAGGTCAAGAACTTAACGCGATTCACGCGGCTGCGGATATCCAAAACTTTAATCTTGCATTAACCGACCCAATAAATGTGTTAGCAGACATGTCAGGTGGTAAACTGAGCCGTCTTTCCACGGCTGGAACCTCTGCCGACACCTCGATAACTGCACCTGTGGGTAGTGAGCTTATTGGCAATCCTAACTATGGGCAATGGCAAACGAATAGTTCTGGCGATACCTTCTGGGAGTGGTACGGAAAGTATGCTCTAATTTCCAGCCTGTTCGATTTGGCTTCGTCGGGTAGTTTTTCAGGCTGGTCATCAAATCGACGCAATTCTTACTACCACGACTATGGCAGAGACTATTATTCTTCACCGTCACAGAAGTCTAATTATCAGCAAGCTGAAACTCGCGTCAAAAAGCAGTTTTCGCAACAAGGAAAGAAGTTTGAAAGCCCCTATGCGCGCAGTAAATCAACAATTAATTCGGGTAAAAAGGATTCAGTGTTTAAAACACCCAATAAATTTAAAAGCTCTTTCTCCAATTCAAGTAAATATGCGAATCAACCAGGTAAAGTTCAAGGTCAAAGTAATTCAGCCTATAATTACCGTTCAAAGAAAACAAATTCGCGTAGCTTTGGTTTTGGCGGGAAATAAGTTAGGAGGAAAGAAATGATATACTTCTGGCAACTAGCAGTGGTGCTAATCAGCGTTGTATTGACACTAATTGCCTTAATCGGCTTTCGTTATGGCATGTCTGCGGTGATTGGTGTTCACGCAAAAGACGAATTGGATAAAAAAGATAATTTCGCCTTTGGTATTGCTATTGCCGGTGGGGTTCTCGCTTTAATGATGATTATGTCGGCGTCAGTTTCCGGTGAAGCGCAAGCTAATCTTTTAGATGAATTTTTGTTTGTTTTTATCTATGCGGTGCTCGGCATAGTGCTGTTAAAAGTGGGCTTTTTAATCCAAGATAAATTGATATTGCGAGGGTTTTCAAGTAGCGAGCAGATAAGAGCTGGCAATATCTCTGCGGCTTTGGTGGTTGCCGCCAATTTAGTGGCTATTGGTATCGTTATTCGCAATGCCATTATGTGGGTGGAGCACGATGGCTACAGAGGGCTGTTGCCGGTATTGTTGGTGTTTATTGCGTCGCAAATTATCCTTGGTGCGGTTACGGCTATTCGGGCGGCTGTTTACGGCAAGCGCAACCCCGGTAAAACCTGGGAAGGTGCTATTATCGAAAATAACTTAGCTATTGCTTTGCGCTTTTGTGGACAGCTATTGGCGACTGCTCTGGCTTTGTCGAGCGTAGGTTATTTTTTGAATTATTCCTCGACCTTGATTGTCGAGGTAATGGTGTCGTGGCTAGGGCTCGGTATATTGGTCATGCTTGGGGTATGGGGTTTCTATCGCCTCGCTTTCCCTATTGTTTTATCAAAT
>JAHQVY010000092.1 GCA_019634095.1 Cellvibrionaceae bacterium | reverse complement strand
GGCTGCATATTGAATACCCGCACCTTTATTCCCCATCGCGTGCATGAGGCTATTGGGGTACTCGGTTCGGTGAGTGTCGCATCGGCTTGTTTAATACCCGAAACCATTGCTCACCAGTTATGTCAAATTAATCCGGTTCAGCAGCAGAATAATTGCCTCAATATCGGTCACCCGACGGGCTTTTTCAGCGTCGACATCGATGTTGAAAAAGTCGATACGGCGCTTGGCGGCTTCACCATCAATAGAGCCGCGCTGCTGCGCACGGCGCGTTTATTAATGCGCGGCGAAGTGTTTATTCAAGAAGCTGAGGTTGGCGAACTATGAAAATAATCGATTGTCATGGACACTACACCACCGCACCCAAGGCACATGAAGATTACCGACAGCAGCAGTTGCTGGCTTTCGAAAATAAAGCCGCTTACCCTAAAGCGCCACAGATAAGCGATGATTTAATTCGCGCGAGTATCGAGAATAATCAGCTGCGGCTCTTGAAAGAGCGCGGTATCGATATGACGATTTTTTCCCCCCGGGCTTCGGCGATGGCTCATCACCTGGGGGATCAGCAGGTTTCAGAGCACTGGACCATCGCTTGTAATGATCTCATTAAACGCGTCACGGCACTTTTTCCACAGTACTTTGCCCCCGTTTGCCAACTGCCTCAGTCTCCCGGTGTGTCCATTGAACATTCGGTTCGCGAATTGGAGCGCTGCGTGCTGCAAATGGGGTTTATTGGCTGTAACCTGAATCCCGATCCTTCCGGTGGTCATTGGAAGTCCGCGCCCTTAACTGATAAATCTTGGTACCCGTTTTACGAAAAAATGGTGGAGCTCGATGTGCCGGCAATGATTCATGTATCTGGTTCCTGTAATGCCAATTTCCATGCGACAGGTGCACATTACATCAACGCCGATACCACGGCATTTATGCAATTTCTTCAAGGTGATTTATTTAAGGACTTTCCCGAGTTGCGGTTTATTATTCCCCACGGTGGTGGAGCTGTTCCCTATCATTGGGGGCGTTATCGCGGTTTAGCGGATATGCTAAAACGGCCGGCGCTCAGTGAACACGTTATGAAAAATGTTTTTTTTGATACTTGTGTTTATCATCAAGCCGGCATTGACTTGCTGTTCAGAGTAATCGATATAGACAACATTGTGTTCGGTTCGGAGATGGTTGGTGCGGTCCGCGGCATCGACCCCGAGACAGGCCATTACTTCGATCACACCAAACGCTATATCGATAATCTCGATTTGCCTGAACAGCAAAAGTATCAGGTGTTTGAGGGGAATGCGAGAAAGATCTTTCCCAGACTCAACCACATACTCGACAATAACTAGACCTAGGAAAAGCCATGGCTGATTTTGGCTGGCGCGTATACCACCCTAATCCCAGTACCCCTAAATATAGCGTGCCGCAAGGTGCCGTGGATGCCCATTGTCACGTTTTTGGGCCCGCGGCGAGCTTCCCCTATGCCGAAACGCGAAAATATACTCCCTGCGATGCGCCAAAAGAGCGACTCTGGGCTTTGCGAGATCATCTGGGCTTCACTCGTAATGTTATTGTTCAGGCCACCTGCCACGGTGCGGACAATCGCGCATTAGTCGATGCCCTTCAGAATTCCAAAGGGTTGGCGCGGGGGGTTGCCACTGTCAACAAAGATATTGACCAAGAGCAACTTCTGCAGCTGCATCAAGCCGGCGTGCGCGGTGTGCGGTTCAACTTTGTAAAACGCCTTGTGGATAAACTGCCCTACGATGCGCTGGAAAGCATTTGCGAAAAAATAACGCCTTTGGGCTGGCACATTGTAGTGTATTTTGAAGCGGCGGAATTGCCGGAACACTATGGTTTTTTTAGTGGTCTGCCCACGGATGTGGTGGTGGATCATATGGGGCGACCTGACGTAAGTAAATCGCCTCAGGGCAGCGAATTTCAAGGCTTTGTCAAATTGCTGCAAGATAAGCCGAATTTCTGGTGCAAAGTGACTTGCCCAGAGAGAATCACACAGCAAAGTAGTGAGTCATACAGTGATGTTATTCCTTTTGCTAAACTGGTCGTCGATAATTTCCCTGATCAAGTTTTATGGGGCAGCGACTGGCCGCATCCCAACATGAGCTCCCACACCCCGGATGACGGTAATTTAGTTGATGTGATTCCGCGCATCGCAGTGAATGAAACACTGCGCTACAAGTTGCTCGTGACCAATCCAATGCGCCTTTATTGGCCTGAAGAAACACTGAGAGGGGACTGATTTTGAGCATCGATAAACCCTATGAAGGTATCGCTGGAACCACAATATTCGATCACGATATGGCGCGTCAGGGGTATCACTTGAACCAATTCTGCATGTCGCTGATGAAGAGCGACAACCGAGAGCGTTTCAAAGCGGACCAAAAAGCCTACCTAGATCAATGGTCGCTCACTGAAGATCAAAAGCAGGCAGTGTTGGCAAGGGATTACAATCAACTGATAAGCCTTGGTGGCAACATTTATTTTTTGGCGAAAATTTTTTCCACAGATGGTTTGAGTTTTCAGTACGCCGCGTCGACGATGACGGGAATGAGTGAACAGGAGTACAAGACAATGATGCTTAATGGTGGACGTCAGTCTGAATACCCATTTCCCGACGAGAAAGGAGTCTAGAATGGCGAGGATTAGTGCAGGTGTTGCCACTTCTCACGTACCCGCGGTAGGGGCTGCGATCGATCTTGGGAAAACCCAGGATGATTACTGGAAGCCGTTGTTTCAAGGCTACGAATATTCGAAACAGTGGATAAGCGAAAATCCCCCCGACGTGGTATTTCTGGTTTATAACGACCATGCCAACGCCTTTAGTATGGATCTTATCCCCACATTTGCGATTGGCTGCGCGGAAACCTTTAAACCAGCGGATGAGGGCTGGGGTCCACGGAAAGTTCCCGACGTAAGTGGGCACCCCGAACTTGCGAGCCACATCACTCAGTCGGTAATTCAAGACGATTTCGATTTGACTGTGGTGAACAAAATGGATGTAGACCACGGCTTAACTGTACCCCTTTCGCTGATGTTTGGTCAGCCGCAGAGCTGGCCTTGCAAAGTTATTCCCTTTGCGGTGAACGTGGTCTTATACCCCGTGCCATCGGGCTTGCGTTGCTATTTATTGGGCAAGGCAATACGCAAAGCGGTCGACAGCTTTGATCGAGATCTCAATGTGCAAATTTGGGGGACTGGTGGCATGAGTCATCAATTGCAGGGCCCTAGGGCGGGTTTGATCAATAAAGCCTTCGATCAGTCTTTTCTCGACCAACTCATAGAACAACCGCAACAGCTTGCCGAGATGCCCCACCTCGACTACATACGTCATGGGGGCTCTGAGGGTATTGAGCTGGTTATGTGGTTAATCATGCGGGGTGCCCTCGATCAAAATGTGCAGGTTAAACACCGTTTTTACCACGTGCCTGCATCGAACACCGCCGTTGGACATTTAATATTAGAACATTAATTAGCTCTGAGGATATTATGAAAGTCATTGTTGCTGGTGCGGGTGCTTTTGGGAAAAAGCACCTTGATGGAATTAAAAATATTGACGGTATCGAAGTGGCCGCTTTGGTCAGCCGCAAATTGGAGTCAACCAAAGAAGTTGCTGATAGCTACGGGATTCCCAATGCCTTTACCACCTTAGAAGAAGCTCTGGCCTTGCCGGGTGTCGACGCTGCCATTTTATGCACGCCGACACAAATGCACGCCCAGCAGGCGATCCAATGTATGGATGCCGGAGTTAACGTACAAATCGAAATCCCCTTGGCAGACAGCTGGGCGGATTGTGAGGCGGTGCTAAAAAAACAAAAGGAAACCGGCTTGGTGTGCATGGTGGGTCATACCCGTCGCTTCAACCCTTCTCATCAGTGGCTGTATAAGCAATTTGATAAGGGCGAGCTTAATTTGCAACAAATGGATGTGCAAACGTATTTTTTCCGTCGCAAAAATATTAATGCTGCTGGGGAGCCCCGCTCTTGGACTGACCATCTGTTGTGGCACCACGCGGCACATACCGTCGACTTATTTCAATATCAGTGTGGCGCCGACATTGTTCAGGCCAATGCCATTCAAGGCCCCGAACATCCTGATTTGGGCATTGCGATGGATATGTCAATTCAGCTGAAAGCGGCCAATGGTGCAATTTGCACACTGTCGCTCTCGTTTAATAACGACGGCCCATTGGGCACTTTCTTTCGCTATATTTGTGACAACGGTACTTACATTGCCCGCTACGATGACCTGCTAGATGGTAAAGATAATGTCATAGATGTTTCTAAAGTCGACGTCTCTATGAATGGTATTGAACTGCAAGATCGGGAGTTTTTCTCGGCCATCTCCGAGGGCCGAGAGCCAAATTCGAGCCTTCATGGCGTTTTAAACTGTTACAAAGTGTTGCATAAACTCGAACAGCAATTGGGTGCTTAAAGTTGAATAACTCGCTACTGCAGACGCAAAGCCCAATCGGTTTGGGCTGTATGAACCTGAGTCACGCCTATGACGTCGCCCCCTCTAAAACAGAGGCGATAAAGTTATTGCACGGCGCCTTCGATTTGGGGGTTCGCCATTTCGATACTGCTGCCTTATACGGCTTTGGCAGCAATGAAAGCCTTATTGGCGAAGCGTTGAAACAGCAACGTTCAGAGATCTTTCTCGCCAGCAAATGCGCGATGACCGGTGTAGATGGTCGCAGGGTGATTGACGGTCGTCCAGAAACGCTTTTGAAAACAGTAGACGAAGCCCTGCAGCGTTTACAGACCGACTATATCGATTTGTATTATTTGCACCGCTGGGATAAATCGGTACCCATCGAGGACAGTATGGGCGCTATGGTCACAATGAAACAGCAGGGTAAAATCGGGGCGATCGGTTTGAGTGAGGTGTCTGCCAACACATTAAGTAAAGCCCAAAAAATACACCCCATAGCGGCGGTGCAAACCGAGTATTCCCTCTGGAGCCGGAACCCGGAACTGGGCATCCTGGACACCTGCATCCAAAATAATACGGCTCTGGTGGCCTTTAGTCCCCTGGGTAGAGGCTTTTTAGCCGGGGCGGTAGATAGCCCAGAGCAGTTTAAGGAAAAAGATATCCGCGCCAATATGCCGCGTTTCCAAGAGCCTAATTTTTCAAAGAATAAACAGTGGCTAAAAGAGTTTAAACTCACCGCAGCGCAGGAGTCATGCAGTCCTGCGCAGCTTGCCCTGGCCTGGGTGCTAAACTCTTCTCCGGTGACTCACGCCATTCCCGGTACGCGCTCGCTTAGTCACCTGCGAGAAAACATCGCTGCAACGGAGATAAAAATATCAACTGATGCGCTGGATAAGCTCAATCGCCTAATAAACCAGAACACTGTCAGTGGTCCGCGCTACCCGCAAGCCACTCAGAAAGAGATTGATACGGAAGAATTTTAAAGTTTAACGATATGGCGATGACCAGCGGGCGAAAAAACATAATAAATACAGCAGATAACGGTTCAAGCGAAATTATGGAATGATTAAACTAACCGCAGGGTGTGGATTAGGTGCTGGGCGCTGTTGAACGTTATCCTGTTAAATATACCCAAAACACTTGAGATATAGGCCTCATGAGCACGCCCCTAAGTGCCCTTGGCGGTGTTGCTCCACCTTAACTAGAATGGCTATTGTGCGTTGTCGCGCCTTGCCAAGAACAAAAATTGGCGCACTCCTAACACCTAAATCTCAAACGCTTTGGGTATATACGCGTAGCGATTGAGGTTTGAACCCTGTGAGCATATGCCTTAAGGCTCTCGGCGGGGCTGGCGCCTTACTTGCTGCGCTGCAGACACTAAAACTTGAACATTGCGGATATAGTGTTTAACGCTACGGCTTTAGTCTTGAACGCTACCGATATAGTTAGGCAAAAACCTGTGTAAAACAATAATCCTAAATTAATCAGTTGAATCTACTGCGGACGCCCAATGAACTGAAATTAAAGCGTTTTTTCAATTTTGCGGCTGCACCCGTAGAGTGACTACGAATTTGCCACAAAAGTTAAAAAATTCACTCTAATTTCAGCCCCTTGAACGCCCTCGCTACGATCCAACTGATTTATTTAGGTTGAATGTTAACCCTGCAAATACCAGCGCTAAGCCAAGGGATAATTTCCTGCCAATTTCCATGTTATTTCCAAGATTCCGCGGCGCGCACCATCGTCGAAAAGCATCGCCGCCTGAACTTTTTAGTAAGCTGCTACGTCAAAATAAAGGTGCGGCGAGTCGCTGCGTCGCTGCAGAGTTGGCAAGAGCAAGCGCTGTAGCCTTTTTTATCGCCTGAAATCGAATGCTTATTAATATGAAACAACTCTATACCCACGAAAATAAGATGATGGTGGAAAATATGCGAAACCACCTGCGCCAAGCAGGAATCGAAGCGCTGATGAAAAATGAATTCTCAGGCGGTGGCATTGGGGAGCTATCCCCCTTGGAAACGTGGCCGGAACTTTGGGTAAGTAACGCCGAATATTCAAGAGCCAAAGCAGTGCTTGCAACGCTTCGCGAGCCGATACTCGCTGACAACTGGCACTGCAATAACTGCGATGAAGAAAATGAAGGCAACTTTGAAATCTGCTGGAAGTGCCAGCATTCGGCGGCACAAAGCTGAAACTTTCACTCATAGCAAACAAAACCACTAACTAGTTAGTTAGCCAATTCTGAAATTGCTTGCTGTGCAGCGCGGCTCAATAAGGGGTTTTCACTTTGGGCCACAGCCT
>JAHQVY010000011.1 GCA_019634095.1 Cellvibrionaceae bacterium | reverse complement strand
TAATACCGGGTGTGTTGCTGCAACTGGCGATACCCAACAAAAATGAACATACCAACGCGGCTTTGATAAATCTAGATTGCATGGTGTTTTCCACTGTAAATGTACCGTATTAACCCGAGGGCATTGATATACTGCCGCAGCGTCCAAACCGAGCGCCGTTATGGATAGGCCGCAAGTTTTGAGATGAACTGTCTAAGATATCAGGGGCGGCCAGTGCGCTTCGCCCTCAGGGGCGCTATCCCAGTACCCAAAGCGGTGTCGCTGCTCTTTTGCGTTGTTGCAGACCTGGCTTGCAAATAGTGCTTTGTTAGAGGCCTTGGGAAGCTTTCTATATTGTATCCTCTTGTATCTTCGGGTTTGGACTCTACACTAGCCGAATCCCGAACGAGGCCGAACTATAACAAATGCCAACAAATAACGCTCTTTACATTGTCGCGACACCCATCGGAAATTTGTCTGATATCACCCTGCGGGCTATTGACACGCTCAAATACGTGGATTTTATCGCCGCAGAAGATACTCGCCATAGTGCAAAACTTATGCAGCATTTTGCTGTGAAAACCCCGATGCTGACCTACCACGATCATGGTGGGGTGCAGCAGAGTGCGCGCTTGCTGGAGTTGCTGCGGCAGGGCAAGAACATTGCCCTGATTTCCGATGCGGGAACACCTCTGATTTCCGATCCGGGGTATCGCCTGGTAAAACAGTGCCGAGAGGCGGGTATTAAGGTTGTTCCTATCCCCGGAGCCAGTGCGCTTGTCACAGCAATATCTGCGGCGGGTCTAGCCAGCGACCGCTTTAGTTTTGAGGGCTTCCCCCCGGCTAAAAGCTTAGCGCGCGAGAATTATTTTAGCGAGCTTGTGCAAGATACTCGCACCCTGATTTTTTATGAGTCGCCCCATCGCCTTTGGGATTCGTTGCAAGCCATGCAAGGGGCCTTTGGTGCCCAGCGCTACGCAGTGCTGGCCAGAGAACTCACAAAACAATACGAGACATTTTTGTCCGGCAGTTTGTCGGAGCTGTTGGCGCAATTGCAAGCTGATAACAATCAAAAACGCGGCGAAATGGTGATTATGGTCGAAGGATATACCGCACCTGACGACCCATCTGGTATATCGAAAGAAGCCAGTGAGGTTTTGCAAATTTTATTGGAGGAGCTGTCGGTTAAGCAAGCGAGTGCGTTGGCTGCAAAAATTACCGGCGAAAAAAAGAATAAATTATACCGGTGGGCCTTGTCACAAACCTAGCACTCAGCTTGCAACGCGTAGCGCCTTTAAGCTGATGTGATGGCTTGGGTGAAAACAAAGGATGCCCTGCTGTTTCAAAAACCGCCATCCGCAGCTATGCGGGTGAGGCGCCAATACCGTTTTGTGGAAGAAGAGCCTTAATTGACCGACTCCTAACATTTGGAGCCCAAGCGCGATGGATATAAGTGCCAAACCTATATTTTGCGTGTATTGGTGAGCGATTAGGATTAGCTTTTGAAGGCTAAAAAAGTATCTACTAAAATTTCGTTCATATTGGCACCGGCCAAAAAACACTGTTTTTTCAGTTTCCTGACAAAGGACTCAGCGCCGCACAAAAATATTTTGTGCTGTTTCATATCTGGATGCCGCTGCTTTATTATTTCGTATATGTCGCCTGGTACATAATAGTCGCCGGAATGGTCGGCGGTAGTGTGTTGACAGATAAACTTAACTTGCACATTTGAATAGCTGCTTTCGAGTTGTTTTAATTTTTCGACATAATAAAAGTTTTCTGAGCTCTTGGCGCCAACATACAAAAACACCTCACCGCTATGCTGTTGCTCGAGTGCTTCGCGCAAAATCCCATAAAGCGGCGCCAGCCCGGTGCCTATTCCCGCCAGTACAAGGGGTTGTTCTGGTTTGCCCGACGTGTAAAAGCAAGTGCCCATAGGCCCCTGCAAATAAAGAGTATCGCCAGTTTGAAGTGCGGTTGCCACCCAATTGCTAAATTCGCCCTGTGGTATATGTTTGATGTGAAATTCCAGTTCGGGTTGCAAGCTGGCAACGCTTGCAATTGAATAGCTGCGAGCGAGTTTAGCGTCTTTCCACACGGTGAGGTATTGGCCTGGTTGGTAATTTATGGCGGCGCGCAAACGCAAACGAAGCGTATTTTTACCGATAAACGTTTTTTCTTTGACGACTGCAGGTACTTTTTGTACGGAGTCCGGCGAGCTATGCACTTGCAAGGTGGCGTCAGCTTTCGGGTAACAACTACAGCTGAGAAAATAACCCAGTTGTTTCAGGCTGTCGCTCAAACCCGGTTGGCAATTGGCTGGCAGTTCACCGGATTGCGCCTGGAGCATACACGACTGACACGCGCCAGATTTGCAACCGTAGGGAACGTTGTACCCGTCGCGTAATAGTGCATCAAGGATCGATTCGCTAGGGCCTATCGGCACTGCTTTGCCGTCAAAAAAAAGCTTAGCCATAAAAGTTTTTGAAGCTGTAAGTAGGGTGAATTAAATCGAGCTCTGATTACAGGTTGAATGCTTTGAATCAATAGGTGATGAATCAATAAAACGGTGAAGTCTTTGTTGGACGGGAGTGTTACTGTTTGCGTTTTTATAGTAACTCAATTTAAATAAAATGGTCACATCCTTGTGGGTTGGCAAAGTACGGTTACACGTTGAGCACGTCGTCTTTTACGCTCAGCGCAATAGTAACGATTTCATCGATGTACTCTTGCGGTACTTCCAATTCTTTTAACGTGCCGACTAAATTTTCCGCTACCGCGTTAAAATGTTCTTCGTTTAGGTTCATATGTTTGTGGGCTTCGCGCATATCCTTACCAGTGTATTCGTTGGGCCCGCCAAAAGCCATGGTTAAAAAAGCTTTTTGTTTTGCGTGTTGCGTCTCCATATCAACAGTATCAAAGAACTCGTTGATTCGTTCGTCGGCCAATACTTTGCGGTAAAAGATATCCACCGCGGCATCAACGGCAGCAGCGCCACCAATTTTTTCATAGACTGACATATTCTCATTCTCCTAGTGTTGAACTAGCCTTAAGTTTTTAGCAGATTAAGAGCGAGTCTTAAATCTACCTTTTGTTGCGTATTAACCGGTTAGTGGCTTAATCCGTAGTGTGATCTCGCTTTGTACAAACGACAAACTTATTAACCGGCAACTTAGCAAAGGTACCTCCTGTTCCACTTTCGCAGTGAATTTTGCTATGAGCTCTTTGTCAGCGTCCCAGCTGGGCACCGTTTGAAGCAGCAGGCTTAACGGTAATAATTACTCTACCTTGCTCAGCATAAAGGCCACTGCGAGTTTTATATCTTCATCTGGGAGTAGCTGGCTACCGTTTTTGCCATCTTTGCCGCCGCGCGCCGGCATTAAACCAAAACCATTTAACGCGCTTTGCACCAGAGCCTGCTCTCCTTTACTTAGCCTGGGCTGCCACATTGCCTGGTTACCTATGATAGGCGCCCCGTTAATTCCCTGCGCGTGGCAGACTTTGCAGTTTTTATTGAATACTAGCTCCCCTGCGGAGGGCTCAGTATCTACCTGTTCTTTCGAGCATGCAAAGAGCAGGGTCAAATAAAGGGTTAGTACTGCGTAGCAAAAAAAAGTTAGTTTCATAATTATTTCCCGCAATTAAACTGTCTAACTTACAGTGGCACGCGAATCACTACGCCGCCCATTACTTCGCCAACTTTAAAATCTGTTTTTGGGGTATCTTTATGCTCATTGTGGCATTGGGTGCATGCATCGGAAACGGCGACATCGGGATAAACTGCTGTAAAGTAAGTGATAGTCCCTAATTTTTCCTCGCCGTAGAAATTTTCTCCTGGGTTATCCGAAATAAACTTCAAACCTTGCTTTTCCATCGGGGTCTTAGGTGCATTCTGCTTGTTAATTGGCCACTCAGATTGTAATGAATAAGTGAATTTATCGGTTAGGTCGGCCACCGCTTCAGCTCCAGCGCGAAACATTTGCGCGGGCAGTGGCGCGCCATTTTCAAGGTCCTTCCAGTGTTCTGCGGGAGATATTGCGTCGGCACCAATGGGCCCTAAACGTCTTATAATTAGTTTGGTGTAATTCGTTCGGTCAGCTTTCATTACTGCAAACAGAGAGTCGGTGTAAACTTTTGGATCTATACCTGTGCTTTTTTCTGTGCCGCCGCAAGCGCTAAATAGTATAACTACAGCGCTACTTAAAAGTGCGAAAGTTATGGTCTTTGTTGATTTCATTGCCGTGCCCTCAGTAACCTATATTTTTGGTTGACATAAATTTTACGTTGAAACGATTTGCTTTAGTGTTCACCCGAATATGCCCTTTTTTTTAGTGAATATCCCTATTTGGTTTTAGCTGTATCAGAACTATTTCTTTTTTTTGCCCAATCAATCGACTCGATATGGCGTTCCGGTTTTCCAGAGAAATTATTTTTTATTAATTCTTGGGAGGCTAGCGCGTTTATTGCAAACTCTAGGCCATGACATGACATGCACACCGAACGGATCATTTTCTCGTTAGGCCGTAAGTTATCATTCTGGTTGTGTTGTACCCGAGTTATTTTTTTGCCGCGTTTTTTTTCTGTTAATCGAGGCATATGACAGCTTGCACAACTAACGCCTTGACCAGCATCGATTTCTCCAGCTAGCTCCCGCTGCCATAGTTCGCCGTGGGGAGAGTTTAAATACGCTAGCGAATGCTCATCGTTGTGGCAGGCCAAGCAAGCCTCGCTAGCCGCGAACTGTGTGTTAAATTCGTGCGCGCTGTGGCATGCGTTGCACCCCTGTTGGCGATGTGCCGCCTCGGGCTTGAACTCTAATGGTGATTCCTCAACGTTTATTGCACCGAGATGAGACTCCATTTTATTGGACAGTCGCATGCCGTGCTTGCCCGCTTTGAAGCCATCAGCTTCCTGCTCGTGGCAGGATTCACAAACCGCAAGGCCGGGTTTTTCTAGCCAGGTATTTTTCGTCGGGGCGTGACAACCGGAACAGTTAATCCCTGCGAGTGCATGGCTGCTCGATAGCCAATGTTGCATAATTTTGGGGTTAATTTTTTCCTGCGCAGCGTCGGCCTCGGCTTGCGTTATGCTTTGCTGAGTTGCCGGACGTGATAGTGAAGCAGCATTCGGCGGGTCTAGTTTAGCCGGCTCATGCAACCAAGCTTGATCGGCGTTATTTAATAAGAACTCCTCATAAAGAGCCCGGTTATCGTGATAGTTATGACAGCCTGCGGATGCGCAACTGTCATAGGTTAAGCCGGCGTGGCTTTCTCGCTCTTCGCCAATTGTTTTGTGGCAGTGGTAGCAATAGTCGGTGGGCAAGGTGAGACCCATGCTCCGAGTTTGTTCTACCTGATGCTCGGTATGGCAACTGACGCAGTAGCGGGCATCGAGAATTTCGATGCGATCCGCATTGCGCGGATCGGTAAATTTCTTTTTACGATGTGAATCGTGCGAGGCTTCTAGTTCGGCTGAGTGGCAATTTTCACAGGCATTTTGCATGGCCTCGGCGCCGCCAAACGCTTGCGTGTGGCAAGCACCGCAGGCGAGTTCGATTTGGTAGTGGCCGTGGCTTGCTTTTCCAATAAGCAATGCCGATTTGTCCTCAGCGAAGATAATCATATTTAAGTAATAAGCGCCAATTGCACAGCTGAAGAATAACCAAACTAACCAGACTATTTTCATAGGCTTACAACACTAAAAGTAATACACGGTGAAAATATGTGTACCGAGAAGAATCGGCAGTGGCCAGGTGAAAAAAATATGACTCCATGTCCAAAACTCTCTCAAACGCTTAGCGGCGTGGCTGCCCAATGTGTGGCTCAGCGAAACCACCGCACCTGCGAGTGAGCCGAGAAAAATAATTGCCAGAAAATCAATCATCAATAAACGGTTTAGGTTTGCTCCGAAATGCAACCCAGTGTGGAGAATAAGCACGCCGGCACACATCAGGCCGAGAAACACGTGTAGCGCTCGCCACCAGGCATAGTTACCAAATTTACTTAGGCCGAGGCGTTTTTTTAAGGACATTAATAGGCCGAGTAGCGACATGCTTAGCAAGCTAAATCCGGTAACTTGCTTCCAGTTTTTATTATTCCAAATTTTTTCCAGTGTATCTTGTTGAAGCACCGAGTCGGCGACAACTAGCGGTGGCAGAAACAGCAAAGCACCGAATACCGCCATTGCCATTAGGCTGCCCACGAGTGTTGGCAGCCAGGCAGTTTCTTTTTGGTTTTTGCCTGTTTGGCCGCATAAGTCGCCGAGCAGTGGTTTGCAACTGCCGCATACCGTGCCTGCGCCAGTGGTTTGTTGCAGTGTGCTCACGGAATTACAGCCGGCGGCCACCGCATCTATTAGGGTGCCGTGAGTAATATTGTTGCATTGACAAACTGTTGTGCTTCGCGGCCAGCTGGCGAGATTTTGTGAATCGCTGAAGGCCCACAGTTTTCCGAAAAGTAAAAAATACAGTTGCTGCCAGAGCCAGATGCGTCGACCATTTTGGTAGGCTTCTTGAGTTCTGCGCTGTTCGTGCCATTCTCCCAGACCTAAAGCGCCGATAAGCCTGCCTTTGTAAATAACGAGGTGCCGGTATACGCCGCGTTTTTTATTGCTGTAACTCAAATGCTTTTGCAGCGGGCGTTGCGGTAGATCGGATACCTTACCCATGCTGCAAACATCTTCGCCAACAACTTTTAACCGGCTAATTTCCAAAGAGCCCACATAGCTCGAATGGCCGCCCGCAATAATGTCGGCTGCGATAGCCGCTTGTTCAAAGCCGGGATTGACTAGGCCGTAGGTGAGGCCCCGGTGCTCACAGCATTCGCCGATGGCGTAAACGTTGGGTTCGGAGGTTTGCATATGATCATTAACTACAATGCCGTGACCCACAGTGATATGTGCATTGCGGGCAATTTCCAGGTTGGCTTTGATGCCGGCGCAGAGCAAAATAGTATCGCAATCGATAAAGTCCCCGTCGCGGGTACTGGCGCCACTCACTCTTCCGTCGCCGTGGATTTTTCTGATGCCGGAACGGGTAATTACTCTTATTCCCAGAGCTTCAACTTTTTGCTGCAGTATGTTGGCGGCTTTGTGGTTTAGCTGACGATTCATCAGCCATTCACTCTGTTGCACTAGGGTCACTTGAGTGTTGTGCCGCAACAAGGCGCGAGCCGCCTCCAAACCCAGTAAGCCGCCGCCGACCACTGCGACATGGCGGGTGCGGTTTACGCGGGTATATAGCGCTTCGGCATCTTTCAGGTTGCGAAAGGTGTAGACACCGGTTTGCTGTACACCTTCTATATTGGGCACATGTGGGCGGGAACCGGTGGCGATAACTAAGGTGTCGTAATTGTGAGTGCTTCCCTGGGCGTCAATCACGGTTTTAGATGCGGTTTTTATCGATCGAATAGCGCAAATACTTAACTTAAAGCCGGGGTGGCTTTGTTTGTCGGGAAGGTTTGTGAGTATGTCATCGTATTGAATATCGCCAGCTAACAATGCGGAAAGTTGTACGCGGTTATAGGGTTGATAGGGTTCGTTACCGAATAAAATAAGCTCGGCCTGGGGGCTGCGCTGTAAAAATTCCGTTGCAAAGCGCATCGCTACTGGCCCACTACCAATAACAATAACTTTCATTGTTTTGAGATACGGTTCAAAAGGCATGACGGGGTTTGCCGTCGTCGCATTTGGCGTAACTACAACGTCAACCATGTGTGTCGCTGCTCTCTAAATTAGTTTTTTTGCAAGTTAACTGCCTGAGCTTTTGTTTTTATGAAATAAAAAAGTAATGCAAAGAAAAACTGCTCCCAATGTATAACCTTTACAGCCAGTTGCTAATACTTCAGTTGGATTGTTAAGCAAAGGTCAATCGGTTATTGCGCTGTTTCTTTATTTGTTGGTATTTTTTGAAACTCTGATTGTTAACTTGGTTGGCAAAGGGTATTGCAAAGCTTTTGCCAGTTTTTACTTTCTCTTTTTAGCGCTTGTTCTATAAAGAGATTTCTCTATTGTTATTTATGTTTGCGTTTTGAATGGCGCCTTAAGTTGGGGCGGTTTTCTATTAGAGCCGGGCTTAAGTGGGGCGTAAATGTGCTGCACTTGCGTTTGAATAAGTTTTTAAATAGGGCGGGGTGTTACAAACTAGAGCGTTTGTACAGCGGGTTGCTCTTTTTGTTGAATAAAAACCTAAATGATAATCGTTTGGTTTTTTTTGTGGGGCGTGAGGTGTATGGGCGGCTGTCATTGCCCAGCGGAACGCTTTAGATAAAGATGATCAATCCGGCCAAGATCAGAATTAAGATGGCGCTTATGGCGGGGGGCTGGTGGTGGTTGAAGCCAAGGTATAGGCCAGCGACAATGATGCCGAGTGCGGCGACTCGCCTCAGCCTTTTGCCGCGATCTAATTTTTGTTTCGCTACCACCTCGCTCATCGCGCGCAATTGCGGTGCCACGGTCGCCAGCTGCTTTACTTCTTGCAGGGTATCAAACACTAAGTGTGGAACCTCTGGGAATTTCTCGATCCATTCAGGAGAATTGTATTTCAGTTCCTTCCACAGTGTTTTAGGGTGAAAGCGGTCTTTTATCCAGCGTTCCAAAAAGGGGTGGGCGGTATCCCACAAGTTCAAGTCGGGGTAGAGTTGTCGGCCCAGGCCTTCGATATTCAGCAGGGTTTTTTGCAGCAGTACCAGCTGTGGCTGAACTTCCATATCGTAGCGTCGGGCAGTGCGAAACAGTGTGATCAGGGTTTCGCCAAAGGAGATTTCCTTGAGTGGTTTTTCAAAAATCGGTTCGCATACCGATCGAATGGTGGCCTCGAAGCCGCTGATGGAAGTACTTTTGGGCACCCAGCCACTCAAAACGTGTAATTCTGCCACTTGGCGGTAATCGCGCCGGAAAATCGCAATCATATTGCGCGCTAAGTAGTATTGGTCCTCGCGGCTCAGGGAGCCGATAATGGCCATGTCCACCGCCAGGTAGCTGGGGCTGCTCGGGTTGTGTTTTGAAACGAATACATTGCCGGGGTGCATGTCGGCATGGAAGAAGTTATGAACAAAAACCTGGGTGAAAAACACTTCTACCCCCCGCTCTGCGAGCAGCTTTAAATCCACCTTTTGCTGTTTTAAAAAATGTGCATCAGTGACCTGCCAACCGTAAATGCGCTCCATCACCATCACGTTTTGCCGGGTGTATTGCCAGTAAACCTGCGGGATATACAGCAGTGGCGACTCTTGCCAGTGGCGACGCAGCTGCGATGCGTTGGCGGCTTCACGGGTTAGGTCCAGTTCGTCAAAGATGGTATCTCGGTAATCGGCAACAATTTCGACCGGGTGTAAGCGGCGGGCCTCCGAGCTGAACTTTTGGGACAGTTTCGCCAGCAGCAGCAGTAATTTAATATCTTTATCAATTTTCTTTTCGATGCCGGGCCGTATTACTTTGATCACGACCTCTTCCCCCGAGTGCAAAACGGCGGCGTGTACCTGCGCAATAGAGGCCGATGCCAGGGGATGTTCCTCGAATTGACTGAACAGGATGTCTGTTTTTTCGTTTAATGTTTTTTCGACAATCGCTTTAAAGTGTTCGCCTTTAAACGGCGTCACATTGTCTTGCAGGTGGCGCAGTTGCTCAATGAGGTCGGGGGCAATAAGGTCGGGGCGAGTGGATAGCACCTGGCCAAATTTAATAAAGATTGGGCCCAGCTCTTCGATTGCTTCGCGAAGCAGCTGCCCGCGGTTTTTGTGCTTCTGTTCGGGGTATAACTTAAACGGCAGTAGCATTAATTTGAGTTTTGTGGAGCGCTGCTCGACGCTAAATAAATTGTCGAGGCGATAGCGCCCGGCTGTGTGCAGAATATTTAACAGCCGGATGATGCTAGACACTGGAGGAATGCCTTGATTTCTGAGTAGCCGCTGCGAGTTGTTCGATTTTTGCTTGCAGTCTGTCGGTGGCCGATCGCAATTCATCCACTTGCCCACAAAAAGATGCAAGGTCATTTTGCGAGGGGATAAGGTTTACTTCACTTTGCAAAAACTCGCTGACATGTTGGGGTATTTGTTGTCGGCGGGTTTTAGCCCAGGTGCTCATCCCCTCAAAGCACATGGCCAGCGGTGTGCTGGCGACGTCGCCGAAGACTTGTGCCAAAATGGCTTGCCAATCGATATCTAAATTGGCTAGCAGTTTTTGGTAATCGTTAATGAGTGTCAGGTTGCCTGCGCAATCAACGCCGCTATGGGCCAGGGAATGCTGCGATTTATTTAACAGCGCCATTAAGTTGGGCAGCTTGCCGCTAATGCTCGCATCCGCCGCCACCGATTTTGCGGATGATAAGTAAAGCTTGGCATTTCTGCAGTTAATAAATAACGTGAATTCGGGTTGGGTACAATCGATTTGTAACAGGGAGTCGTGCAGCTTTTCCAGGGCGGCTTGGCTGCCCGGGTCATAGTTCAAAGCCTTGTTAATCGCCGCTTCGAGCAGGGCGAGGGCAGCGGTTTTGGCGGTGAGTCCTATTGCCATTAAAGACCTTTAAACACCTTTAATACCTTTAATACCTTTGTGCAAAGCTACGATACCGCCCGTCATATTGTAGTATTTGCATTCGGTAAAGCCGCTGTGCTGCATCATGTGTTTCAGTGTTTCTTGATCGGGGTGCATGCGAATGCTTTCGGCCAGGTAGCGGTAGCTTTCGGCATCATCGGCCACCAGCTTGCCCATGAGTGGCAACAACGTAAATGAGTAGCTATCGTACGCTTTTTCTAAGAGCCGGTTGGTCGGTTTAGAAAACTCCAACACCAACAAGCGGCCGCCAGGTTTTAGTACGCGGTGCATGGCCTGCAAGGCGCGGTCTTTATCGGTAACATTGCGCAGACCGAAAGCGATCGTTATGCAGTCGAAGCTGTTATCGGGAAAGGGCAGGGACTGGGCATCTGCTTGGGTGTAAAGGACATTGCCCACTAGGCCTTTATCGGTGAGCTTGTCGCGACCCACGGTGAGCATTGAGCTATTAATATCGGCCAGCACCACAGTGCCACTGGGGCCGACAATACGGGAAAACTTAGCGCTGAGGTCGCCGCTGCCGCCGGCGATATCGAGCACTTGATTGCCAGAGCGCACCCCGGCAATCTCGATGGTGAATTGCTTCCACAAACGATGGACGCCCCCGGACATCAGATCGTTCATAAGGTCGTACTTTGCCGCGACGGAATGAAACACACCCGCCACGCGTTCCGCCTTGTCTTCAGTTTTGACTTTTTGATAGCCGAAGTGGGTGGTGTCGTCGTCGTTCATATTACTACCTGTTAATGGGGTGAACGAACAATTATCTCTGCCTGCGCAATTATCTCTGCCTGCGGCGGCAGGGGAAAGGCTTGATTATTCGTTTTGCGCGGTGGCTTGTGAAGCGCATCGCTAGGTGTCGGCTTTTGGATCTACCCATTTAACCGCGCTAGTTTCCTGCGCCGACTGTTGCTGCACAGTCGCGACTTTTTGCAAGTAGCTGGACCAATTTTTTTGTCGGTTTTCTCCCAGCTCGCGAAGATAAGACCAGCTGTAAATACCCGAGTCATGGCCGTCGCTAAACACTAACTTCACCGCATAGTTTCCCTGAGCTTGAGCCGCTTCAATCGACACGTGCTGCTTGTTCAATGGCAGCGTTTCCCTGCCGTGACCCTTAACCTCTGCAGAAGGCGAGAACACGCGCAGATACTCGGCGGGCAGGTGGAAGCTGCCGTCCGCAAAAACCACTTCTAACACCGCCGATTTACGATGTATCTTCAGTGCTTTTGGGCTCAGTGTACTACGCAAAATTCTGCCCCCTAAAGAACGTATCGGCTAAGATCTTGATTGCGGGACAGCTCGCCGAGTTTTTCGTCGACCATTTGCGCATCGATCACCACTTTTTTGTCTTCGACTGCCATATTGAAAGAGACGTCTTCTAGCAACTTTTCCAGCACGGTATGCAGGCGGCGCGCGCCGATATTTTCGGTGTTCTCGTTGACTTCGTAGGCGGTCTCAGCAATGCGTCGAATGCCTTCTGCTGTAAAATTAATGGCCACCCCTTCGGTGGCGAGCAAGGCTTGATGCTGCTCGGTGAGCGAGGCGTTGGGCTCGGTTAAAATACTCACAAAATCTTCGGGGGTCAGCGCCTGCAGTTCCACCCGAATCGGCAGGCGACCCTGTAATTCTGGGATGAGATCAGAGGGTTTGGCGAGGTGGAAAGCCCCAGAGGCGATAAATAAAATGTGATCGGTTTTTACCATGCCGTACTTGGTGCTGATAGTCGAGCCTTCGATAAGCGGCAGTAAATCGCGCTGCACCCCCTCGCGGGATACATCGCCACCGGACGCGCCTTCGCGCTTGGCAACCTTATCGATTTCGTCGAGAAAAACAATACCGTTTTGCTCTGCCGCTTCAATGGCGAGGGCTTTAATTTCTTCCTCGTTGATTAACTTGGCGGCCTCTTCGTCAGCAAGCTTTTTCATCGCCTTTTTAACACTGAGTTTGGCTTTCTTGGTACGCCCAGAGCTGATGTTGGAGAACATGTTTTGCAACTGGCTGGTCATGTCCTCCATGCCGGGAGGGGCCATAATTTCCACGCCCACAGGCGTTGCGGCGACATCGATTTCGATTTCTTTTTCGTCCAGCTCGCCCTCGCGCAACTTTTTGCGAAAAATTTGGCGGGTGTTCGATTCCTGGTTTTGCTCCAGCTCACCGCGGGCGGGCGGTAGCAGTGCATCTAAAATACGCTCCTCGGCCGCTTCTTCCGCGCGAAAGCGCACCTTGGCTGTTTCTTGCTCGCGAAACAGCTTGATGGACACTTCGATCAGGTCGCGAATAATGGATTCTACATCGCGTCCGACATAGCCCACCTCGGTGAATTTGGTGGCTTCTACTTTGACAAAGGGCGCGTTGGCCAGCTTCGCCAGGCGTCGCGCAATCTCGGTTTTTCCCACACCGGTCGGCCCGATCATCAGGATATTTTTCGGCGTAATCTCGTTGCGCAGATTGCTTTCTAATTGCATTCTGCGCCAGCGATTGCGCAGGGCAATGGCGACGGCCTTTTTTGCCTCCTGCTGGCCAATAATGTGTTTGTCTAGTTCATGTACGATTTCTCGCGGAGTCATATTCGACATGGTGATTCCAGGAGTGTTGAAGGATCGTTAAAACGACAGTTCTTCGATAGTAAAATTGTGATTGGTATAGACGCAAATGTCACCGGCAATGCTCAGCCCTTTTTCGACAATGGTTTTTGCGTCCAAATCAGTGTTATCTAGCAGAGCCTTGGCGGCTGACTGTGCAAACGGGCCGCCGGAGCCGATGGCAATTAAATCTTGTTCCGGTTGGATCACATCGCCGTTGCCGGTGATGACCAGCGAAGCCTCTTTACTGGCCACTGCCAGCAGGGCCTCGAGGCGCCGCAGAGCACGATCTGTACGCCAGTCTTTGGCCAGTTCCACCGCAGCCCGCAAAAGTTGTCCGCCATGAGCTTCAAGTTTAGTTTCGAATCGCTCGAACAGGGTGAAGGCATCGGCTGTGCCTCCGGCAAAGCCGGCGATCACTGAATCGCGGTACAAGCGCCGCACTTTGCGGGCATTGCCCTTCATCACGGTGTTGCCCATGGATACCTGACCGTCGCCACCGATAACCACTGTGTTGCCGCGACGTACCGAAAGGATGGTGGTTCCCCGATATTGTTCCACTTGGAATCCTTAAGCTGTAGAGAGTGAAGCAAGTAATGTGAGGAGCCGCGCCGGGCTTTTCAACCCGGAGCCAGAGATTTTTGGTAAGAATTTAGTATTTGCTGCGTTTTAAGATGAGTGCTTCGTGATTATTTGCCAGCAAAGTGCTGCGCGCACTGGATACCATTGACCGGGAGTCGAAGGGGCCCACAAGCACGCGGTACCAGCGCTCGCCATTGCGCACGCGCGCCGGTTCTACGGTGGCGTTGAGGTTTAACAAAATCAACTTGGCGCGCACTTGATCGGCATCGCTCTGTTTGCGAAACGATGCTACCTGAACAATGTATTCCATATCGTTGGCGATCACCGGCACCGCCCGCTCCTGCGCTGTGGAGGCGCTAGGCACGGAAACCTTGGTTTCGCGAAGCATGTCGTAAAAGGTGAACTTGGGGGACGTATTTCTGGCTGGGTTTTCGGCAACAGTGGCGCGAGACGCAGTTATATTTGTGCCTTCGGGGTACTTGCGCACCTCTGAAAGCCCAATTAAGAACATGATAAAGGCGCCCAATACTGCGCCGGTAAACAACCAAACCCAACCGGGAGTTGGCTCTTTCGCTTTTTCTGCCATGATGGTTTCAGAATCGTCTAGGTTAACTCGTTAAAGACATCGGCCTACTACAACAATGCCGCAGTCTCGACTATTTAGCAATTATTATTGCCGCAAAAAAGACCAAATACACGCTAAATGTATGCTATAGCTTACCATAAAGCAAAGTTGAGATAGCAAATTTTCAATGCTTTTAGACGCTTAGAGAAAGCTTTTAATGCGCAGTCTAGAGGGCTGTCGCGGGCTTTAACATTTCGAGTAACTTGATCGGTATCACAAAATTTTAACAGAATAACCGTTTAGTAATTTGAATATACTCAACGACTTAATGTCAGTCAGGAATCATCTGTTGTCTTGCGGAATAAATACTACGGGCCACTCGTAAACCTTTTATTACCGGCTATATTTAAGACAATAGAGTATGTGTAGGAAACAGCTTGGGTGTATCCCAAAGAGTATACAGCGATATGAAAATTGGTTTTCCCTTAGTTAAAACACTGTCATTTCTTGTTATAACTAGTGTCTTATTGGCCTGTGGAGGTGCACCTGCTTACGATGTCGAACCCACAGGCGATCCTACCTCCAGTTCCAGCTCCTCGTCGTCTTCTAGCTCCGGCCAACGGCCATCTATCAAAATCGGAATTGGCGGCGGCGGCAGCTTTACCGAGGGCAGCGGTAGCAGTGAGTTAATTGCCACTACCGCTTCCAGTGTCGATTGGACCATCAACGTGGTGATTGTGGACGAAAGTAACTTGGCGGTTACCGACAGCTTCGACGTGAGCTTTAGTTCGTCGTGCACACTGGCCGGCCTGTCGTCGCTCAGCAGCGACACGGTGACTACCGAGGCTGGTCGGGCTTCGGTGAGCTACAGTTCGGGCGACTGTTCCGGGGTGGATACGGTGGTGGCAACAGTAACCCACGAGGGTATCAGCCAAAGTGCAACCGTCGATTTGAATATCGATGAAGCGCGCAGCGATGTGGGCGGTGCAATACCGCGAATGGGCGCGGGTTCTGGTAGCGAGTTTGTCGAGGGGCTGCTGGGTGTTAGTAGTATCGAAATTGCCGCCGGGGGATCGGAAATTCTTTCCCTTGTTATCGTCGATGACCAGGGTAACCTGGTTAATGATTTGCCCTCAGGGACCACTGTGTCCTTTGCCTCTACCTGCGTTTCCAGCGGTTTGGCGTCGTTTTCTCCCAGTGCCACCCCCGAGGTTGTGGCGGGTGCGGCCACGGTGACTTACCGCGCAGAAGGCTGCTCTGGCAGCGATACGGTTCGAGCTCAATATGTGTATTCCGGCTCGGGTACTACCGTATTAAATGCCGAGGTGGCGCTCAATATCGCTGTGGATAACGTGCTGGGGCTGCAATTTGAATCGGCTTCCGAATCCGCTTTGGCGATTGCCGGTGTTGGTGGTCAAGAAACCTCCGTGGTGACTTTCCAGCTAGTGGGTGCCCAGGGGGCGCCGATTGTCGGTGAGCAGGTGTCGTTTGAACTCAGCAATACCGCAGGGGGTACTCAGTTAGCTTCCGGCACCGAAAGTGATATCTCCGATAACAGTGGTTTTGTTACCACGGTGGTGCAAAGCGGCACGGTAAACTCCACCACCCGAGTCGTAGCCAACCACGATGCTTCCGGAATTCGCGGTTTTTCCGAAGATATTACGATTTCCACCGGCGTGCCCGTAAGCCGGTCTTTCGATTTATCCTACACCCCCTTCAATCCGCTCGCTGCCAACGTGAATGGTGTGGAGGTGCAAATCACGGCCCACGTTACGGATCAATTCGGCAACCCACCTCCCGATGATACCCAAGTGAGTTTTCGCTCTGTGGAAGGCGGGTCGGTGGAACCTTCGTGCAGCTTAGTTAATGGCACCTGCTCGGTGACCTGGACCAGCTCCGGCGACAGGGATGCGATTACGCCCGACGAATCCGGTCGCGGCCATCGCGTGACAGTCATCGGCTTTATGAGCGGCGCCGAAGATTATGTAGATCAAAACGGCAACGGTTTCTTCGACCCCGACAACGCCGAAGAAGTGAATTCTTTGGTGGATTTGGGCGAAGCGTATGTCGATCAAAATGAGAACGGTAGTTTTGATTCCGGTGAAGATTTTGTCGATAGCTTTTTAAACCAGAGCGGTACCCTGAATCGGCAACGCGATTCGGCGTCAGCGGGTGGCGATGACTACACAGAGGTTTACAACGGGCCGTGTTCATCTCTGCTGCGCAGTGATTGCCCGCCCTCGCAGCTGCAGTCGGTGACGGTGTTCGACAGCGTAGTCATCAGCATGTCGAGCGAGTTTGCTGCCGTGTGTAGCTTTGGCAGCTTGCCCTTGCCCGATTCAGGTTTGCCGATCCAGGCCGCCAACGGTGTGATGTTAATTAGCGGCTTGGAAATTTGCGATATTAATGGCAACTCCATGCCCGAAGGTACGACAATTCGGATCTCTGGTTTCGGTGGCGGCGAGAACTACGAGGTACCCAACAATACCACTGAGCCCTACCCGATTGGAGTGTTACTCACCGATGAAAATGACACCAGTGGCCTATTGACTATTGAAGTGACTTCAGAAACACGGCAAACGACGGTCTTCAGCTGGCAATGGGTAAATACCATCAATAATTAGCCCGATTAAAACCACTGCGCATGCGCAGGGCTTGCGTTTGGTTGTTTGTTATTTGTTATTCGTTTTGGTTATTCGTGACCATCGACCTCTAAAGACCATCGAGTGCGCCTGGCAATAGCCTTGCCGGGCAGTTCCTGGATAACATGTTGCAATAAGTCATTGAGTACTTTGCGATTGCCGCTGCAAATTTGCAATTGATAGCGGTAGCGGTCTTTGACTCGTTCGATAAAGGCTGGCATTGGCCCCAAGTAGCTCATGTGGGGGGAGGCGGCTTGGCGGGTTTGCGCCAGGCTCTTCACCAGTTCTAATAATTCCACGGCGTTTTCGGGGCGTTTATACTCAGAGCTAAAAATCGCCAGTTGGGTAAAGG
>JAHQVY010000091.1 GCA_019634095.1 Cellvibrionaceae bacterium | reverse complement strand
CGCATTACTACGGCCAAGCCCTGCCCCACATCGAGCACCGTCAGCACCAAACCAGGCTCACGTTTGCCGGCCGGCGCCAACACTAATATGAGCAAAGCCAAACCTAAGCCGCGCACACCTAAGCCACGAGGCGCTAAAAAGAGTGCGCCGCCCAAGCCGCCCAACAAGGCTAAAACCAACATTGATTGCCCGCCGGCCAGCCACAACTGCGAGACTGGCAAGTGCTGCAACAGCTCCAAGTAGTGCCACAGCAAATTCAGCAATTGATCACAGCGCTGCAACACCCAGCCCGCCGCAGCTTGCGAAATCGCACTTAGCGCCAATGCCAAAAATAGGCCCGGCACTACCAATAGCGAAATCACAGGAATAGCGATGACGTTTGCCAAGGGCGCGCTGACACTGGTGGGCAAGCCCAAAGCGGCCAGAGGCACCAGCAAACCGGCAGCCACAACCCACTGCGACAACACCATGCCGCGCCACTTTCCCCCCGGCGCTCGGTGCAAACCGAAACAGTAAATTAGCACCCACACCGCGCTAAAGCTCAACCAAAAGCCCGGACTTAAAAAGGCGAAGGGATCGATAACCACCACCATGGCCGCCGCCGAGGCCAACACATCAAAAGGGTTGAGCCGCTTGCCGGAACAGTAGGCCACATTAAACAGCAGCACCAACAACAAGGCGCGCTGCGTGGGAATGGAAAAACCGGCGACGGCCGCGTAGAAGCTGGCAGCTGCCACGCTAGATAAAGCGGGCAACAGCAACAACAGAGCGCTGCCCGGCAGCAATCGCACCAGTACGCGACCGAGAAAAAACGCCAATGCCGCCACCAAGCCCACATGCAAACCCGATATCGCCATTAAATGCACGGTGCCGGTACTTTGTAATAGGCTCCAGTCCGCTGCGGTGAGGCCCGATTTATCGCCCAACAGCAAGGCTTGCTGAACCTTGGCTGAGCTCAAGGTCGCCGACACGCCCTCCCCGGGTTCTGCCCCCCCGGCAAATAAGCGCTGCTGAATACGTTGCCGCAGACGATTAATTAATATATTGCCACTGCGCAGCGCAGGGGGTTGTGCAGCATCAGCCGCCGCAGAGGCTGCACGGATATAGCCGGTGGCGATGTAAGAGCGCGCCAACAACCACGCTTGGTAGTCGAATCCTCCCGGATTAACCAAACCGCGCGGCCTTCGCAAACGCAGCTGCAATGTCCACAACTGCCCCACCGCTAAGCTCGAGTCATCGAGCTGCGCCTGATACCAACTTAAACGCACCTTGCCCCTTACAGCCGCTAATGCCTTAGCCACACTCGGTGTATCGCGCAGCGCATCGGCATCGCTTAGCCGGGCATTTTCGATCCAGGCATCGAAAACCCAGGCTTTGCCGTTGTGCCGCGCCAGCCCGAGTATTTGCGCATCAACCGTTAAATCGAGACCCTCTAAGTGCTGCGGAAGCTGTCGGTCAATGCGATGGTTTAAGTGAAAGTGATTGATACTGGCCCCGCCAACCAAAGCCAGCAACAACAGAAAACCGGGATGACAGCTGGCAGGCTTGCTAAAACCCCCACTCAGCGTTATTGCGGTAACCCACAGCAGGACAACAAATAGCAAGGCAACAAAGAAAGCCAATGCTGTGGCGAAGTGACCATGCACTTGAGGCGAGGCAAAAACGTAGCCGCCGGCACCCAATGTAAAAGCTAAAAAATAAGCGTAACGCGGCGCGCCAGGCATCTTCGGTCCCTATTTCTTGAACTGCGACAAGTTTGACTAAACTCTCAAAGTAATAAATTGCAAGATCGAATAAGGTTCTCCGCATTGACCGGCATTTTTATGGCTAAAATTATCCTAAATAAATCAGTTGGATCGTAGCGAGGGCGTTCAAGGGGCGTCCGCAGTAGATCCAACTGATTAATTTAGGATTATAGTGCTGCTGCCGCATTACGACACTTTCAAATACAACTCCGCATAAAATAAAGGATACCTCTAGGCACAAACCTCGACCCAGTAAAGTGGCTGGCTAGCGGAAAATGGAATGAGACAGAACATCATGCGCAACACGAGAACGATGGAAAATATGCGATCGAAGCAGCTAGAAGAAACTACTATGAAGCAACGACTATGAAGCAACAAAAGCGTACATTGCCGCCAACTCAGACACCGATTCGCTGCGCGATTGCCGCCTTTAGCGCGACTATTAACGCGACTAGTAGCACGACGATGCAGCTGTTTCGTGAGCATTTAATCTCGGCAAATACTGGCATCACATTACACCGAAGGGCATAATGCCCGGCGGGTACACAGCTTGCGATGGCTTAGCAGTTTAAAAGACATTCGCACGACAGCAAACACACAGACATCTGGACGTTATTCGCTTGGTCTTATTGAGTAAGTAAACGGAATGCCGCAAAAGTTTTTTAAGCGTTGGATACCCAACCCACAAGGCCTGAAAAACCAACCTGGCCTAAAATTTCTCGGCGTATTACTAGAAGACCCCTATCTATTCCACCTCAATCGTCACTCCATTTCCGCGGCTTTTGCGGTGGGCTTGTTTATCGCTTTTTTGCCCATTCCCGGGCAGGTGCCCCTGGTGGCGCTGTCGGCTGCGGTATTGCGCTGCAATCTCCCCATTGCTTTTCTGCTTATTATGGTGAGCAACCCCTTCACCGTCCCCATTATTTTTTATGCCGCGTACAAAGTGGGCGCGAGTATCTTGCATGTGCCCCCCATGCCGTTTCATTTCGAACTGAGCTGGCAGTGGCTGAGCAACGGCTTTCTGCATGTTTGGGAGCCGTTAATACTCGGCTGTTTATTGGCCAGCTTTTTCTTTAGCGCCTTGGGGTATTTGTTTATTCAATGGTTGTGGCGCTGGCAAATAGTGCGGCGCTGGAACCGACGCAAGCACCAGCGCATGCTGCGCTCGGCGACGCGCCGGAATCGCGGTTCCTCCTGTTAAGCGCCGCCAATTCATTCGCCGCTGAGCGAAAGCCTGCAGCGCGGGCCATCTTACTCGTAGCGCAATGCCGCTGCGGGTTGAATGCGACTGGCGCGCCAGGCGGGATAAAGCGTGGCCAAAAAACTCAAGGCCAGTGCGGTGCCTGCCACATAGAGAACATCGCTCAATAAAATTTCGGTGGGTAAGTAGGTGAGTGGATAAACATCGGAATGCAGAAATCGCAGCCCCAAGAGCTGTTCTAAGAAACTCACAAAGTCTTGGATCCCCAAAGACAGCAAGCCGCCAACAACCAGCCCTAAAGCCGTGCCAATGGCACCAATTAAGCTGCCTTGAACCACAAAAATGGCCATAATATTACGGGAGCTCGCACCCAAGGTGCGCAAAATCGCGATATCGCCCTGCTTGTCTACCACCACAATCACCAAGGTCGACACCACATTGAAGGCGGCAATCCCGACAATGAGCAGCATTAACAAGCCCACCATTTGCTTCGACATGTGAATAGCGTGATAGAGGTTGCCGTGAGTACGGGTCCAATTGGTGCCGTAATAACCCGACCCCAGGCGACTTAACTCGTAATTCACCACCCGCGGCGCAAGAAACAAATCGCTGAGTTTTAAACGCATGCCCCCCACCCGCTCCCGGTGCAGAGACAGCGCTCCCGCGTGCTGCAGCGAGCTGATAGCCAACGCACCATCGAGTTCCGTTTGGGTATTAATAATACCGCCCAGCGTAAAATAGCTGAGGGCGGCGGGGTTGCCGGCCCGGGCGGGCGCCACCAGCAGCAAGGTTTCGCCAACCTTGGCGCGCAATTTTTCGGCAATAGCGGCCCCCAAGAACACCACCGGCTCTTCTGCGGAGAAGAGCGTGAATTGGTCTTCGCTCAAATAGTCCGCGATCAAGCCCACCGACTTTTCCGATTCCGCATCCACTCCCCAAAGAGTCACCGCCGATGTTTTCCCCTGGTGACTGGCCAGGGCGTCCAGCTTCACAAAAGGCGATGAAGCGATAATATGCGGGTTGCTATCGAGTTGTAATTTTAAACGCTGCCAATCGTCGATACCCTGCTGATGGAAAATAGCGGCCTGCGGTACCAAACCCAAAATGCGCTCGCGCAGTTCGCGATCGAAACCGTTCATTACCGACAGCACCATGAGCAGCAGCGCGACGCCCACAGTCATGCCACTAATCGACACCGCAGACAAAAACGAGACCAGCTGGCTCTTGCGTTTAGCTCGGGTGTAGCGCAACCCGATAAAAAGGGGCAAATTCATAGCATTAGCCGGTATTTATTGATTGGGTTCTATCTTGCGCAGCAGGCCGTCGCAAAGCTCGTATACCGTGTCCATTCGACTGGCCAGTAATTCGTCGTGGGTGACCACCACAAAACTGGTGGCTAAATCGTCGCTGAGTTGCATCATCAACTGCAAAATCGCCTCGGCATTGCCCCGGTCTAAATTGCCGGTAGGCTCGTCCATCAACACACAGCTGGGCTGGTTGGCCAGCGAACGGGCAATGGCCACGCGCTGCCTCTCGCCACCGGAGAGCTCGGCGGGTTTGTGCTGACCGCGCTCGGACAGGCCCACCCGCTCCAGTAATACCGCCGCCTTTGCCGCCGCCACCGCGCGGCTATCCCCGGCGATAAGATGGGGCATCCCCACATTTTCAATCGCGCTGAACTCGGGCAAGAGGTGGTGAAACTGGTAAACAAAGCCCATAAACTGGTTGCGCAGGGCACCGCGTTGGTTGTCGCTCAAACTGGAAAATGGCTCCCCGTTGAGGCTAACGCGGCCTTGATCGGGCTGATCTAGGCCGCCAAGTACATTGAGTAAGGTACTCTTTCCGCTGCCGGAAGCGCCGACAATCGCCACCCGCTGCCCCTTGCCCACGGAAAAGTTAACGCCCTTGAGCACTTCAACTAATTGCGGACCTTCGGTATAAGCCTTTACAACACCCTCGCAATTTAAAACCATTCAAACTGTCTCTCGTAAAGTTAAGGGATGTAAAGTTAAGCAACGCACACGAAATAACCTCCAGGCTTTGGCGCTGACTAAGTCTCGCTGCTCGGGCGTACTCGGGCGTAAAAAGGTGAGCATAGTCGCTCTATTTGGTCCTTTTTACAACACCGGCAGCGGGCGTAGATCAAGTCAAAGCGGCACGCTATTGCGTGCACACGCCTAAGTGTCGTATCTCAAAGCTTCCGCGGGTTCCACTTTTGACGCCCGGTAAGCGGGGTAAAGTGTGGCCAAAAAAGACATCACCAAGGACAACGCACACACCAATGCCGTGTCTTGCCAGCGCCACACCGAGGGCAAATAAGACACAAAATACACGTCGGGATCAAAGATTTGCCAGCCGAAGGCGGCTTCCGCGAAACCCATAATTTGCGATAAATTATTGGCCGTAAGCACTCCGAAAAACGCGCCCAAAAAAATACCAAAAATCGCCATGGCACCCCCTTGCACAACAAACACCGCAATAATATTGCCGCGAGACAAACCCATGGTTCTCAATACGGCGATATCACTGCGCTTTTCCGCTACCATCATCACCAAACTGGTAACAATATTGAGGGCCGCCACCGCGATAATAATGCCCAGCATCACGCTCACCACGGTTTTCTCCATTTTTACCGCAGAAAACAAACTACCTTGGGTTTGACTCCAATCTTTGGCGATATAGTTTTCGCCTAAACCCCGCGCCAGGGTTTGCACCTTAGCCGGTGCTTGGTAGATATCCGCAAATTTTAAGTGAATGCCCTGTACACCCACGCCCGTGCGAAACAGCTTTTGCGCGTCGCCGAGGTGGATAATAGCCAAGTACTGATCTACCTGAGCGCCCACTTCAAAGACGCCCACCAGAGTAAAGCGCTTACTGCGCGGAAACACCCCCGCCGGCGTCACCGAAATTTGCGGCAAGGTAATATTGATTTTGTCTCCGCGGGTAACCCCTAAACTTCGCGCCAACAAAGCGCCAAGCACCACACCGTATTCGCCGGGCTGCAAGTTTTCCATGGCGCCCAAGAGCATAAAGTCATCCACTTCAGAGATATGCTGCTCCACCTCGGGCAGCACGCCTTTAATTTCGATGCCGCGCACGCGCTGGTCGAAGGTTAGCAGGCCCTGCCCTTCAACAAAGGGCGCCGATGCCAACAGTCCCTCGGTGGGGGCCACCTGCTCTGCCAGAGCCTGCCAATCTTCGATAGGCGTTTTCGCCGAGAGAAACCCGTGAGGCACCACGCGCAAAATACGCTGCTTTAATTCGTGGTCGAAACCGTTCATCACCGACAGCACCACCACCAAGGCAAACACGCCCAGGCCCATGCCGAGCAGGGCAAACATCGATACAAAGGCGATAAAGCCATTGCGTCGTTTGGAGCGGGTATAGCGCAGACCAATATAAAGGGAAACAAAATTAAACGGTTTCTTTAGCATGGCGCGATTAAACAGTAGAAGCGCCGACAGGACAAGGACCTTGTTAAGTCGCTGATTTTACAGTCTCCTCGCTAAGACCCACCGGCACAATGTTCAGAAAGGCGCCGGCAGTGGTTACGGAATAGGTTCCGGCAGAGACACCGACAAAGACGCCGTTGACCATCATTTGCGTAGTTGCTTCCAAGCCCTCTGCTGGACCCATTCTTTTTGTCACATTATTGGCACTTTGGTTGTGGTTTACCCTTGCACATCGACCTTCACAAGG
>JAHQVY010000090.1 GCA_019634095.1 Cellvibrionaceae bacterium | reverse complement strand
TATGGGGATTGCGGCGGGGGTGACTAAAATAGCTTTTAATCTATCGCTGGTGCACCTGTTATTACCGCCCTACATGTTGCTGCTGTTATTGACTTGGCTGTCTTCGGAAGAGTTCGTCAACTTTGGTTGGGATTCTGCCGGCGTGACCACCGGACCTATTACCGTGCCCTTGGTGCTGGCCATGGGCCTTGGGGTGGGGAGCGCGGTGCCAGGTGTGAGTGACGGTTTTGGCATTTTGGCTCTGGCCTCGGCGGGGCCTATTATTACCGTGTTGGGTGTTGGCTTGATCGTCGCACGTGTCAATCGAGAACCCTAGAGAGCGCAGCAGGCGACCACAATGGCTGATTTTATAGAATATGAGGGCTTCTCTCTGGTGAGCTTAGTGATTCCGCAGGCGCGCTTGCACCGCTGTCTCGAGAGTGTGCTCACCCAGTGGCCCTACGATGCGGTGCAGTTTGATTGCCGCGGCACGGTAACGCGAGAGCACTGGTTCCAAGCGTTCTTACCCAATATGAACCCAGAGTGTGAGTACCTGCAGTTTCTGATTCCCGATCACGACTTGAGTGGCTTTATGCAATTTTGCATCGAGGTAAATGACTTGCATTTGCCGAGTTCGGGAGCGGTGTTCAGCGCTCGCTGTGTGTATTACGCCAGCAATACACACAGTTTAGCGAATAGGCGCGGGGCGAGTTCGCAAGGCTTAACCAGCAAATTGTCGCCACTGCGGCTAAAAAATAATTTGTATGCGATTTTTGCACTAATCCAGTTCGGGCGCACAGAAAATGCTATCAAAGCGGCAATGCAGGCCGGTTCCCACGGCCCGATTGTGTATTTTGTGGAAGGTCGCGGTATTCGCGATCGTGTCGGCTGGTTAAAAATCACCAAAAAACCTTACGATGAAGTGATACTGGTGCTTGTGGAAGATATCGATCGGGCACGGGTAAAAGAAGCGCTGGTATCTGCCAGTGGGGTCAACGCCTTGGGGGGCGGCATTATTTACGAAATGCCCATTGATAGCGGCCTGGTGAATTTGCCAACGTCTATTAGTAACAAAAGCCGCCTCGCGTCGAACGAGCAAATTATTGCCGCTGTAGACCAATTAATGGGCAATACCCATTGGCGCGATAACCGTTCTTTAACATCCTTGCTGGATAAAAACTCGAGCAGTCGCCAGATAATGGATACCGAAAACAACATTGCCCTGTGTGCGTTTATTCCGCGTAAGCACGCCGAGGAGTTTCTCAACTACGTGCTGAGTATTGGTATTCCCGGTGCCAACGTGATTTACACCAAGCTGTTTTCCCGCGAAAATCAGCAACAGGGGCAGGTGAGTATTCAGCACGAGCTGGCACAGGTGCGTATGGTGTTGCCCAAAGCGAGCTGCCCCCACTACCGTGCACAGTTGCAGCAATTTGCCGTTGAGCAGCAGTACAGCCGCCTGACGTTTTACCAACAAGAAGTGCGCGGTGTTGCGCGCTATCAGTTTAAACCCAAGGCCAAAGAAGCCTTGAAAGGCTCCATGTATAGAGGTATTTCATCTTAACGATGTTTGTCTGCGTCGGCCTTTTGCTTGTTAATTGTTTTAGGCTTAAATGTATTGCGCAATCACGTGCTGTTTATTGGCTTGTTTCCACTCGATGTAGCGTTGCGCTAGCAGCAGTGTCATCACTGCCGTGACGGCAGCCAATATATAGGTGGCGCCATAGCAAAGCCCATAACCCGCGGGCAGGCCAATCAAGGTGTCGCCGTAGGTCATTTCGCTAAACTTAAAACCGAGCAGCGGAATAAGCAGCCAGCTAATAAGGTGCAAAAGGTACAAATGCGCAATATAGGAAAACATACTGGTTTTGCCTAACACCTGCAGAAATCCTTGAGAAAAGTCGGCTCGCAGCTGCTTAAGGGCCACCAGGGCGATTAAGCCAAGCCCCACCGTGAGCAGCATAAATTGCAGCGATAGGGGATATTTGGTGGGATTAAAAAAAGACATTAATGTCAGCGGCAGGGAGGCTTGCACTTGAAATTCGCCGGCGTCGCCGTAAAGGTTAAAGCCCCTCAGTATCGCGTAGCTCGCCAGACATAATACACCGGTTAACAAGGCTCGCTGTTGCGTTATTTTAGCGAAGCCCTGTTGTTGATAGTAGCGACCCGCCATATATGCCAAGCACATTAAACCGGCTATGGGTAGCACTGGGTAAGTGGTGCGCACCTTAAAATCGAAGGGCAGGGCGAGTACATTTTTCTGGTGCAATACCGACCACACATAGTGCTGCCAGGTGTTTTCTGAGAAGCTCAGCGTGTCGAGTAGGTTGTGGCCCAGTACCGCGATAAGTCCGAAAATAAAAACGGCTCGCACACCTAGTAGGCGCAGCAAACCTAAAAATAAGAAACCCCAGGCAATAGCCCATATCACTTGCGCATACAACATGGGAAACAGTGGATTAAAGCTCCAAGACCAGGAGATAATGGTAAATTCCAGCAGCATCATAACTAGAGCGCGCCGAATTAAACTGTGGGCAAATTGCCGCGTATTTTGAAAACGGTTTTCGGTGAGCGCCGCTGACAATCCGGCGAGAAACACAAACAGCGGGGCACAAAAATGCGCTATAAATCGCGACAAGAAAATAGCTGCGTCGGTGCCCGGCACGGCCATAGGGTCGCTGACCTGATAATCGCTGCAGTACACCATGGCATGATCCAAGATCATAAAAAGAATAATGAAGCCGCGCAGCAAATCGATAGGGTGGAGTCGAACAGAGTTTTTTACCATTATTTTTAATTGAGTGTTTAATTGAGTGTTTAATTGAGTATTTAATAAAGTGTTTAATAGACTTGTTAATAGAGGAACGGCACTTAGTTTAGCTACAGCTCCAGGGATGGCCGGCATATTTTCTAGGCCGCTCAAGCCTTCCCTAGGCGCTATGCAAGCGTTCCCGACGCTTGAATGCCTGGACTACCTTAACTTCAGCAAGCCTTGTATCTAACAGGGTTCAGCCTTAATTAAGTGCCATTGATTAATAGAGTGTTTGTTGCGGGCTAACGCTTTTATCCGTTTCACAATCCATTTCACAATGGCAAAAGGTAGCCGCGCTACAGTTTGATTAAACCTTAGAAAGTCCAGTTGATGGACACGCTACCGTTGATGCCATCTCCCGGCGAGTGAATGGTAAAAGCGGCATCGTTGCCAAAGTCAAAGGCGTATTCGTAATATTCATCGGTAATATTATTTAACTGAAATTTAAGCGTGGCCCAGCCGGCGTCGTAATCGGCACTGGCGCTCAAAAGGGTGTAATCGCCAAACTTGCCGCCGACATTGGCTTCGTTAATAAAGTAATCTCCTTGGTTGTCCAGGCGAAATCGCGCGATTAAATTCTCGCTGACTTGGTAGTTTAAACCCAGCGTAGCCACTTGGCTGGGAATGCTGCGCAGTGCATTGCCTTGGGTATCCGACAGCGCATCGGCTGCGCGAATAATTTCCGAATCGATATAGGCGAAGTTACCCCAGTATGACCAGGCCTCGCCTAGCGAGCCATTAAAGGCAATATCCACACCGCTGCGCTCGGTTTCGCCAACATTTAGATTGTTGCCGTCGACATTGATAAATTCGTCTTTGGCGGTTTGCTGCCAGTAGGAGATGCGCAAAGTGAAGTCGGCGTTGGGAAACAATTGGCTGCCCAGCTCCCAGCCGTCATTTACCGAAACATCGCGCGGAGCTGCGCCGCTTGCCCGATAAGCGTCCGCGCCGAAAGGGTGCTGAAAACTGCGCCCGGCATTGGCGAACAGGCTAAGGTTATCGGTGGCGGCGTAGACCACGTTGAATTTTGGCTGCAATAGGGTGCCAAAATCTTGGATGTCGCGGGTTTGCAGGCTGTCGGGGTCGCGATCTTCATAGTCGCCATCCAGCTGATCGGCACGCAAGGCTATATTCCAGCGCAACTTGTCGCTGGGCTCGTGAAACAGTTGCAGGTAACTGCCTAGGGCGCTGAATTCGTAGGCGCGGTCGCGACGCACATCGGCAGGGTCATTGCTGCGTTGTCGACTGTCCACGCTCACCGTATTAAAACGCTGTTCAATAACATCTTGGAATTCGTAATCCACCCCCCAGTCCAGGCTCCAGTGTTCATCCAAAGACCAACTTAGGGTCGATATAAACCCGCGCTGAGCTTGGTCGTCATAGCGGTTGCGCAAGCTGCTCGCCTCACTAAAACGCACCCAGCGCTCTCGCTCAAAGTTTTGCGTATAGGCTTTTAATTGCCAATGCATTTGGTCGTTAAAGTGCTGTGACCAATGCAGGCTTAAATGGCTAGTGGTCTTTTCACCGCCGTCTTGTGCGGCGAAGGCTTCGGAACCGGTTGGCTGGTTGCGGGCTCTTTGCGGGTCGTTGTAATAGCCCGGCGAGTCCCCTTCATAACTGGCGTGGCGGGCGATCACGCGCAGTGTTTTGGCATCGTTAAAGCGCCAAGCCCAATTGCCGCCCAGGGCGTACTTGGTTAAATCGGTGTGATCGCGATAGCCTTCATTGCTGCGAAAGCCCGCGGTATAGCTCTGGCTAAAGCCGTCATCGTTATCGAACCCAGCATAGCCCTGTATTTCCTGAGTGTTAAAGCTGCCCAAGGTTAACTCCAGTTCGCGAGCTTGGTCTTGGCGGGTGCTCACGTTGTAGTTGCCGGCAAGATTAAACAGCCCGTAGCGAGGGTCGCTGGTACCCTTGAACACTGTGATGGAGGCGATGCTTAGGGGGAATAATTGATCGAGTTCGTTATAGCCGTTGTGCAGGTTACTGGGGATGCCGTCGATGAGTAACTTCGCGTGCGGGGTGACGCCATCGCCGGCGAAGCCGCGAATCGCAATATCGGTGTTGATAATGCCTTGGTTGTAGCGGGCCACGTACAAGCCGGGGATAACAGAGAACAATTCCAGGGTGTCGTCCACGTGTTGATAAGCCAGCTCTTCCTGGCCAATTAAATCCACCGAGCCCACTAAATCGCTGGTGATCGGGGTTTCTTCACGGCCGATAATCACCACTGTTTCCAGTTTGGTTTCGTCGGCGAAAACCCCGGTTCCCGCTACGCAGAGCGTGATTAATGCACGCGTTGAGTAAGTCTTGTTCACTGTTTATCCCTCCCCCAAGGTGTTAATAACAAGGTGTTAATAACAAGGTGTTAATAATTAACGGATTTTCTTGTTCTGCGGTCTCTGCCGCGATTGTTTTTATGGCAAGTTTCAAAAATTAATTCAGATGTCGTGCTGGAGTTTACTTATTACTCAACCCCCGTAAGCCCCATACGCCGCATGCAAAAGCGACTAAGCGGGGCATATGCATCAATTTGTTAGGGTATTTGTGGGCGCCAAATCGGGTGTGAGATAAGGTAAGGCCTAGCAGATATTCGAGATATGTTACATCATATCTCTTTTTTAGCAAGACTGTTTTGTATGGCCGTTTTTGACAGACCGTTGTGCCAGACCGTTGTGCTAGACCCAGCCCATAGCCTAGCCGCGTTTGCCGTGCCGGCTGTTCAGGGCGCTATATAGCGGCGGGTTTGTGCGGCGATGACAGGGTCGAGATCCAACAACGGTTTCAGATGCTTCAGAAGGGGGGCTGTAATACAGTTGCCTCGATTAAAAAAAACGGCTTAGCGATTGCCGCGCTAAGCCGTTGCAAACCCGACCTTCACCTAGTTAGTCGGGCGGAAAACCGGGTACGTTCCTTTTAATTGAATAACTTGTTAACCGGTTACTCTTTTAATAAAAATAATTTATTTTAATGAAGACTAATAAAACCGTGAGTAGGTCAAGTAGCGGCGAACTCGGCTTGCCCGTAGTCTGGATTTACTTCAAACTAACCATGGCACTGCCTTTATTGATACTTGAAACCAAAAAAGGTGGACAAAAAAAGGTGGACAAAAAAAGCTGGACAATAAAAAATGCTGTTTGCTTGAAAATTTCGAGCGCGACAGCGAAATCCCCTCGGCGTGTAGCGCCAGCGAAAAAGTTGCAAGAAAGCTGCAAAAAGGTTGCAAAAGAGTTGCAAAAAAGACCAAGCCATCCGGGAGGTCAGTGGCAATTTTTACTGCCGTCGCAACGTAACGCTCAAAATAAAAACCCAATTCTGGGCTTTGCACTGTATTTCCTCTAAAATCCTAAACGTGTTAACCATACGTGCTTCTAGGTGTTATAAATGTTAGGTTCAAGTGAAAATCAAGAGGAGATCCAGAAAGCACTGGTAGATGGAACCACTAGGATTAAGCGCTTTGTGAAGAAATTTTCGTTAAATCCGCAAGATGAAGCGGACTGTATACAAGAAAGTATTGCCCGTGTACTGGAGCAGTCGCGCAAAAAAAGTGTGCGCAATCCGGTGGCTTATGCAATGAGTGTAGCGAAAAATATTGTGTTTAAAAGCGCAAACCAAAGCGCTGTGAGTGTGGGCGGTGAAGAGGGTAGGTCAAGCCCT
>JAHQVY010000089.1 GCA_019634095.1 Cellvibrionaceae bacterium | reverse complement strand
GCACCGAGTTTGCTCCCAGCAAACTTTCGGAAATACACTACCTCCATGTAGATAACCCGTAGAGTGACTGCGAATTTGCCGCAAAAGTTAAAAAATTCACTCTAATTTCAGCCCCTTGAACGCCCTCGCTACGATCCAACTGATTTATTTAGGATTATCCAAATTTGCGAATTGTGTAATAACCACAACCGGTTCTTTCCCCGATACTGCTGTCTAGTGTTCTTCAGCTGAACACGTCTAATACTGCCCGCCTGCTTGATAAATTAAATGCGTTGCTGTGTCGATACGGGCAGGTTTCAGTCGCTCAGTGTTAAAACACCTTAAATTTCCGCGGGGTCGCACCATGTCTAAGCTCACTATTACCGGTTGTCCAAACCAAGCTCTCGAGATCTGCCGCGCAGCGCCCGGATTCGCTGCTTGCACACTGTCGCTGCTGATTCTAGCGGGCTGTGGCGGCAACGATTATGGCAGCGATAACAGCAATAGTTTGCAACCCTCGCCGGTATCCAGCCCTCAGCCGACGCCCGTTGCCAGCCCAACCGCTAACCCGGAACCTGCGCCCACCACAACACCCACCACCGCACCCACCCCAATCTCTGGTGCCGAGTTGAGCTTAAGCTTGCAGCCAGCCTTTAACCAGTTGCCGGCGCAGTCGCTGCCGGGCCTATTTGGTTTGTTTCAGGCACCGGGTGATGCGGATCATTGGTACGCTCTGTTAAGGAGTGGGCGCATTGTGCGCTTTGAGAATAGCGATGCCGCAAAGACGGTCGAAGTGTTTTTAGATATCGAAAGTATTACGCGTACTCGCTCAGAAATGGGTTTGCTCGGCCTGGCTTTTCATCCGCAATTTGCCAGTAACGGCGCATTCTTTATTTACTATAGCGATGATAGATCGGAGGGTGACAGCACCATTGCACGCTTTACCTTTGACGGCAGCTTGCCGGTGTCTAATGCCACACAAGCGCCGATTCTAAGCGTGGCGCAACCTGCGGCCAACCACAACGGCGGCAGCATCGCATTCGGTCCCGACGGCTATTTGTATATCGGCTTTGGCGATGGCGGCGGCGGTGGCGACACTTATAACCACGGGCAAAATACTCAGAGCCTCTTGGCTGCCATGCTGAGAATCGATGTCGACAGCAGCAGCCCTTATGCCGTGCCGGAAAGCAATCCCTTTGTGGGTAACAGCGATTTTCGCGAAGAAATTTTTGCCTACGGTTTGCGCAACCCCTTTCGCTGGAGTTTCGACATGGAAAACGGTGATCTGTGGGTGGCAGATGTTGGACAAAATCGCTTAGAAGAAATCAACCTGGTTGATTCCGGAGACAACTTGGGTTGGCCGATTATGGAAGCGAGCTCCTGTTTTAATAGCGATAGCTGCGATACCGATGGGCTTACCTTGCCGGTTTGGGAGTACGCCCACAATGACGGCGCCTGTTCAGTAACGGGTGGCTTCGTCTACCGCGGTAGCTCGATACCGGCTTTGCAGGGGCAATATATCTACGCCGATTATTGCAATGGCCAGGTGCTGCGTTTGCGTAAGGAGGGCGAGGTGTATCAGAGTGACTTGATAGTCGATTTTGATGCCAGTGTCGCGGGGCTGGGTCAGGGCTTGGCGGGTGAAGTGTTTATTCTGGATTTTTCGGGCAATATATATCGCATAGTGAATCAATAATCTCTGCTTTGCCGTCGCCAAAAACGGGACTTGAAGCCGGGGCCCGCGAGTGAGAGACTAAGGCCTACCTGGGGTTTTAAAGCGTGACCCGCCGCCGTGCGGTTAAACCGTTTGGGCCCATTGACAGCGAGCTTGAAACAAAAGGGTGTCTTTTCTAAGTGGTTTGTTGCTACGCGGCTCGTTCCTGAGCGGCTGGATATATCCCTGGTGGGGCCACAATACCTGGTAGGGGCAACAAGGCGAGCAATCTCGTGCAACACAAAGCAATTGTATCTAGGGCATGTGTCTCTAGCGTTAGAGCGTATGAATAGCGTATGAATAGCGTATGAAGAACGCATGAAGAGTGTCTGGCGTTAGTGTCTCAGCCCGCTGATGATGGCTCGAATATAAACCAGTTTCTCAAACCACCCGCAAAACTCTCCGCAATAATAGCCTAGATTGGCTGTGCATTGGCTAAAGGGGCTTAGAACATGATCTCGATGACTTATTTAACACAGGCTGCGCAGTGCCTGGGCCGCCCAATGGTGTTGGCCTTAAGCTGCGCCTTGGTTGTTTTAGGCTTATCAGCGTGCTCCAAATCTACCGCTCCCGGTAAGAAAACCGAGGGCGAGCCGGTTGAACTGGAGTCTTTGCCGGAATTGCCAATTGCCGATGAGGCCACCGAAGAGTTGGCTGTGCAGGTGAAGCGGGCGTTGCCGCAATCGGCTGATGTCGCGTGGGTATTAGACGGCACCGACCTTAGAGAAAAAAAAATTGTCAAAGGCAACACTATTCAAAGTGTGACCCAGTGGGGTGGAAAATACCGCAGCGAGCAAGGCGGCTCAATACTTAACTTGCAAATTATTGCCGACAGTTCTGATGCCTGGGTGTTAAGTCGCGAATACTCCGAGCCAGGGCTTAAGGTGGCGGCGAAAAATTACCAGTTGCAGCCGCTCAATGATAGTTTGGTGAGTCAAGATGCCGACATAGTGGTGCAAAAAACTCTCGATGGCGTGCTGGTGTTGGAGCTAAATTCCGGTATCGATAGCATTCCGTCCAGCTATTGGGTGCATTACCTGCAAGTAAAATAAAGCTTAGTATGGCGGTATCGACAAGCTTGCGATAATGAGGATGAGTTAATGAGTGTTAATAAAACCGTTTTGAAATTAGGGAGCACCGGTACACAAGTTAAAGAGTTGCAAACATTGCTGAATTTGCAAGCGTCTACTCAAGCAAAATTAACCGTCGACGGCGATTTCGGCAAAAAAACCGATACTGCAGTGAGGGCCTTTCAACAGCAGGCACATTTACTGGTAGACGGTATCGTGGGCAATAAAACGTGGTCGGCACTTATTCAGAGCCAGCAATCGCAATATCGTTACCCACCAGCGCTGCAGGGCCTAGCCGCCGATATTGCCGTGCACTACCTGGGTGTCACCGAGGCCGGCAACAATAAAATGGGTTCCGATCCGCGGATGGAGGAAATCTTCGAATCGGATAAATATGCGCCCGGGGGGAGCACCGATGGCTACCCGTGGTGCTGTGCTTTTGTGAGTATGTGTGTACAAAAACTGATTGATGTTAGCCCCTATTACCGCCATGTTGGCAAACCCTATACGCCTTCTGTTTATCTGTTTCGCACTGCATGGGCAGTAGAGCAACACTGTAAAATTTTTTCCCCAGACGATACCGAGCTGCGTCCAAACAAAGGCGATATAGTGGTGTTTACTTTTTCACATATTGGCATTGTCGAAAAGGTAACGACCGACAGCAGCATTCACACCATCGAAGGCAATACCAATGCGCAGGGGAGTCGGGAGGGAACCGTGGTGATGCGCAAGGTGCGCGCTCTGCCAATTATTCGTTGCTTTATACGCCTCCCGGTTGCGAAATCGGCCATTATGAGTTTTACCACCGAAGAATTACTCGGCCTCGCCGGGTAATTCTTCGGCTCACATTGCGCCAGCCGGAGTAAGATTCTGCGGCGCCTCCGAATTAACGAATCACCAAATATAAGGAGCGACCATCACGCTCTATATGAAGCAGTATCGAATCTGAATCTTTGCGAACAGCATTTATGAGTGATTTTAAATCATTAACCTGTTGCCGGTTTGCGGCGAGGATAAGATCACCCACCCGCAGGCCGCCGTAAGAGGCTGGGGAATTCGGTCGCAGTTTAGTAACCTCGACGCCTTCGCCTTGCGTATCGGCGAAGAGTGCGCCTTCCAGCAATGGATGCAGCTCGCGGCTGTTGTTGCTAAAGGTAACCGGCTCGCCCACTTTCACTTTTAGTTTGATTTTTTCTGCGTTGCGCAATACGGTGAGCTCGACGGTGTCACCTATTTGCTGTAAGCCAATTTGGCTGCGCAATTGCCCGGTGGACTCAGTGTCTTCACCATTCACCGCAATAATAATATCGCCCGATTCCATACCGGCTGCTTCGGCCGGTGTTTTCGCTTCGACGTGGTTGACCAAGACCCCCTGTTGACCGTTTTCTAAATCGAATGCTTTGCGCAAATCGGGAGTGATATCTTGTATACCCACGCCAATTTGGCCGCGTTTTACTTCGCCGTGATCTATAATTTGCCGCATGCTCGCACTGGCCATATTAATGGGAATGGCAAAGCCAATGCCCACATTGCCGCCCGAGGGAGCGATAATTGCGGTGTTTATGCCCACCAGTTCACCGCGCAGATTCACCAGCGCGCCACCGGAATTACCGGGGTTAATCGAGGCATCGGTTTGAATAAAATTTTCGTAACCCTCAATGCCCAAACCGGTTCTGCCCAGCGCGCTGACAATACCCGTGGTGACGGTTTGACCCAAGCCAAAGGGGTTGCCAATGGCGACAACAAAATCGCCAATCCTGAGCTTCGAAGAATTAGCAAGGCGCAACTCGGTTAAATTTTTGGCTTCAATTTGCAGTATGCTGATATCTAAATCCGGATCTGAACCCACGATTTCGGCATCGAAGCTCCTGCCATCATTGAGTGCTACGCGCACCTCGTCAGACTCCTTTACCACATGGTGGTTGGTTATAATAATACCTTTGTCGGCATCGACAATAACACCGGAGCCCGCGCTTCGCTGCCGCAGCTGCGGCGCATTTTTAAATTTTTCATGGTTGGGAATATTAAAAAAGCGCCGAAAAAACGGGTCCTTTAATAGCGGGTTAATATCATTTTGTTTTTTTGAGTAAGTTGAAATATTTACTACGGCAGAGTTCACATCTTCTAACATTGGTGCGAGTGATGGCAAAGTGTTTGCCTGGCTCAGCTGGCAAAAAAAACCAGCCGCTAGCGCCACCAATAGTGAAAAAAAATTGAAATGTTTGCCTTGTTGCATAAATTCACCTTGTTGTTTTTCTGTGCCTCTAAATAATTGTACATACGCCCGCTTGGT
>JAHQVY010000088.1 GCA_019634095.1 Cellvibrionaceae bacterium | reverse complement strand
TGCCGCTTTACGCTTGTTACTGCCATCCTTTGGTTGTTGCCTGCTAACAAGTGATCTCTCTCCACGAATGACACTTAATTTAGCCGCAGCTCCAGCGGTGGCTGGCGTATTGTCCAGGTCGCTCAAGCCTGTAAGCGCTCCCAACCAAATACCCTGGCCACCCCTTTCCTAGTTTTACAAATCTTCGGCTCAGCACTGCTTCACAGCTTCCGTTTACAGATTCACCGAAGTTAATGCAGCGATAGGCAGTTTTTTCGTTTACCCTCAAATTAAGGGGTGAATTATTTGGTCTAAACTTTTGGTTGAAGGCGCTGCAAGTATAGTTAAAGTTTCAGAATTAATAGGGCATTATTTTCTGATTTTTGCAAAGTTGATAAAGTAAAGCTGAAACGAATTTCACTTATTGCAATCAATCGCTTGAGTAAACTAACTGGTCTGCGTCGCGCTCAATCACTAGAGGCCTTGTGCGCACGGGGTTATTAAACTGAATAGCTTTTGTTCCCGTCTCGGTAGGTTTTCCCCAATTTTTAGAGCTTTGATCTCTTATGTTAAAACGACTATTTTTCATTGCTGTATTAGTTTTGCTTTCCGCCGGGGCTGGCTTAGGCCTGTGGTGGAAAGTTAATCAAGCTCCCTGGCAACCGCAAATTGCGCGCGCCACCTTGAGTGAAGAGCCGCTGCAGCCTTACGATGGGCCGCCGCCTTGGCAAGTATCTCGCCCTGCGGAAACTTTCGCCTTTCCGATTGCCCTAGGAGAGGTGGGGCCGGTTAAGCCGCTATTCGCAAAATCGGTGCGTTATCCTTTTTATTGCCAAACCGAAGCCACGCAGGGGCTCGGTCAACCTTTGGTGGATAACCAGCAAGGCTTGGGGCTGCCTATTTATGATGAAAATGGCGCTGGTGTTGATGGCGATCGCGAGATTGTTGGCTATAGCCAAGAGTGTTCTTATCCCACCAAGGTTGTTTATCTTTATCAACGCATTGGCAGCGAGGGCTTTTACCCGCTTGAATCGGCCAACAATGACATTGCCAACATTCAGGTTAATGGTGAGTCGTTGCCCTTCATATTGCGCGTGGAATTGGGCACCATCAACCGTTTTATTTATTCGCTAATAACGCTCGCTGGCGAGGGCGATCAGCCGAGTCAGCCCAATATGGAGCATTGGAATAATAAACTCGTTTACTATTTTGATGGCGGCGTGGGTATTGGCGCTGTGCAGGGTAAACTAAACTACAATAAAATTTCTAACCGCATGAAAAACCCCTTGGCGCAGGGCTATGCGGTGATTGCCAGCACCGGTACACAAACCAGCGGTCACTACAATATGGCGCTTGCGGAAGATACCGCATTGAGAGTTAAGAAACAATTTACCTCGCAGTATGGAGAGCCTCTTTTTACTATAGGCGTTGGTGGCTCTGGTGGCGCTTTGCAGCAATTGCTGATGGATCAAAATAATCCCGGTGCGCTTATCGATGGCGGCATCGTTCTCTATGCGTATCCCGACCTGGTGACCCAAACCACCTTCGTGTTCGACTGCGAATTGCTGCAGTATTATTTTGATAAGTTAGGCCAGCCCGAGGAGCGTTGGGCGGACTGGTCTTTGCGGCAAGCTATCGAGGGTATGCACGGCGATCCGCAGGGGGAAAACCGCTTTCGACTGCTATTTCGCATCGCGCGGTTTTTCCGCGGCAAATGGCCCAGCGCGCCGGAGGGCGCCAGTACCTGCACCAATGGTTGGCGCGGCTTGACCCCCCTGGTGAATAACCCGCATTTCCTGCGCAATCCTGAATTTTTTAGCGAAGAGCTGCGCCAATCCATACAGTGGTCCTTCTGGTCCGATATGCGCTACGTATTCGGCGTAGACCAAAATGGCAATGCGCGTTCGCCTTGGGGTAATGAGGGAGTGCAATATGGTTTGCGCGCTTTGCGTCGCGGTGAACTGTCGCCGCAAGAATTTATTGACCTCAATGGTCGCATCGGCAGCTGGCGCCCAGCGGCTGAATTGCTTGACGAGCGATTCTGGTTTTACAGCAGCGATAGCGACCCGCGAAAAATCAATGTCTACAGCAGCCACAATATGACTCACGGCGGGGAATCACAGTTTCCCGCTCAGCGGGTGACGGGAGATCGCGCCGCGGCACGGTCGGCGTATCTTTCTGGCAACGTATTTATGGGGCGTTTGCAAATGCCCTTGCTGGAAATGCGGCGCTATCGCGAACACGATTTTGATATGCATCATTTTGCGGCTTCCTTTGCGATTCGCGCGCGTATTCAGCGGGCCCGTGGCAACAGTAACAACCATATATTGTGGGTGGCAAAAAAGCCCTACGCACCGGTGGATGAAGCTTTCGCTATAATGGACACATGGTTAAGCAATCTTCGCCAGGGTAACACTGTGGCACAGGCGCGGCCAAAAACTCTGCAAGACACCTGTTTTTCCGGCACCGGCAAGGTGTTGGCCAGCGGCCCAGATGTTTGGCATGGCGAATGGAATCAGCAACCTCCCGGACCGTGTTTTCAGCATTACCCTGTTTACAGCACCTCGCGTATCGAGGCTGGGGAAGGCTGGACTGGCGACCGGTTTCAGTGCGACTTTAAAACCGTGGCGAGCGCTCTGACGGATGGCACCTACGGCGATATCGATATGCGCGAGTTTCAGCCGCAGCTCGAGCAAATTTTTCCGAAGGGCGTGTGTGATTACCAGCAAGCTATCGTGCCGGATTTAGAGGCATTGTTACGCGGCAAACCTTAGGAGGGTGCACGAATTAACTTCCCGTTTTGGCGTGATCTAAGCCCCGCTGCTGGTGCCGTAAAAAGAAACGACTACGTCTACCTTTTTACGCAAGCAGCGCGGCTTATATCGGCGCCAAATTTTGCAGAGCTAGAGTTAAAGCTAGAGTTGAATTTGATTTGTTAAATATTAGGCCGCGAGTACGCTGCGAACATAGTCTGTAAGCTGTTGATCTTGGCTATTTTCAAAAAAGCAGGATTGGAAGCGCTCACCCGTTACCGCGGTTTTAACCAGTTCTTGGTCTACCGCCTGCAAGGCATCCAAATAATTTTTGCAAATCGCTTCTTTAATACTATTCAAAATGCCGGCATTTTGCACTTGTGATTGCTTGCGCTCGGGTGGGTAGCCTTGACCTTTTTCACCGGTAAAGGCTTTTTCGAACATATAGCGGATATTCAGTTCTGCACCCCAGCCAAAACCTTTAGCAAAAGGAATGGCCAGTGCATTGCCATTATTAATCTGTGCGAACAGGAAGGCATCCGCCGGATCGATACAGTAGCCGCACACGACGCCGGGGTAGGCATTCAGCGACATTAATGCACCTTGGCCGGTACCACAGCCACTCACAACAAAATCCACAGCCTTTGAATTAAGTAAAAGACTGGCGATAATGCCCAGATGGATATACGTTAAGCGGTGGTCATTGTCGTCGCTCATACCGACGTTAAATACGTTGTGGCCAAGTTCGCCAGCCACAGTTTCGAGTTGTTGCAAAATAACGCCATTCTTAGATGCCTGGCTGAATTCATTCATTAGTGCGATTTTCATAGGAAGGTCTCCGTTGTAGTCCTAGGATTATATGAAAATCCTGTAAGAATAAAAACCGAAAGCAACTCGTGGGAATAAGGTTTAATGTATGCGGTAAAGCCCGCTGTAGTGCTTTCGCTAACCCAGCCACTTCGCCGGCCATCCCCGGAAGGCGCAGCTAAATTAAGTGCCAGCTAAATTAAGTGCCATTCAATGCTGCTTTAGCGGTTGTCGCCGCCAAGGGAAAATACGCCTCTGCGCCATATTTTCCCTTTTATTGCGGTTTAAATTTTAAAGTTTAAGGCCTCGGGTTTCTCTAGATCGTTTATTACCGACCAGTTACCACCGCCCTGTGTCACTTGATTTTGCCAGCGATTTAAGCGATCGAGATACTCTTGCGGATTCTGGTTGTCGCTGCGTAATTTGGTAACATTGAGTGCGTGAACATTAAAACCGGCGAGTTCGAGCTTAAATTTGCGAACGTAGCCCTCGGGCAATTCCTCTTTCAGATCCGAAAAAATTAAGATATTTTTCGAACCGACGTCGGCTTCATTTAAATACTCTACCCCTTGTAGAATGCCACCGGAAATATCGGTGTATCGCGCGCTTTGCGCCTTATCGACAAACTGGGTGATTTTGTTGGCAAACTCGCGTTTTTGATTATTTGCCACCGAGGGGCGAGGGTCGAGTACAACTTTGGCGATAATGTCTTTTTCGCTAAAGCTGCCACTATCAATGCGCGCCACGGCGAATGCATCCCCGGGTTCCAGGTAGGCGAGCATAAAATTAATTACTTGCTTGGCGCGGTATAACTCTTCGGTATAGGTGCCCGAGGTATCCAATAAAAGATAAATACCCGTCGCGTAAGATTTAGTGTTTTCTTCGCCACTACAGCCTAGGGTTTGCAAAATTACCCATATAAGCAAGCTTACCTTTAGCAAGCGCTTCCAGTTTCTGAGTTTGCACACAAGCGTTTTCATGGCTTTATCCCCTGGGTAAGTTGTTTATCGAGGTCGTCGCTGTTGGTTTCTGTAATTATTGGGTCTTGTAGTTTTTGTAACTTGGGCTGCGAGTTTTGTATGATTGCTCTTTTTGCCATAGATTTTTGAACTGCCGCTTCAATCCACAGCGGGGCGGCAATCAGTAAATCGTAAAAGTTAATGGTGAGTTTGCCCGCTTGACGAAATACGTTGGCTAAAACACGCAACAAAAGATAAATATTATTCATCACCCCTTCTAATAAACTGCCAAACACACTGCGGCCGGTTTGTAACAGATACTCCAGAGGAATCGCAACCATGGTTAATGCCAGTGGCAATATAAAACCAAGGGTCATATTGGCAGCTAAGGGTATCCATTCGTTAATTCCGCTGGGGGTTTCTGCTTGGGGTTCGGAACCTGACAGCGACACACGCAGCAATTCTAAATCTGCTGCGATTTGGTCGCGCATAAAAGCGAGTGCCGATTCGGTACAAGCGAGAATTAACAAAACTGACGCGGCGCAAATCATGATCACTCGGCGCACCCGATCGTCCATGGAGCCGATCAGCGGAAATAGTCGGGTAATGCGCAAACTTTCCAATAAAAAAATTCCGGCGGAAATTTCTAAGCAAATAATAACCAGCGCGGATAGATCGGCCACTTTGACGCCACCAACCCGCTCTACAGAGCCCACCATTTCCGACATGGGCAGGGCAATAAGGTGAAAATTAAAAAACGCACCGCCGATGGCAATGGCAACCACCAAGGCTGAAATGAGAAACTGCGTAATGGCGGAGCTCTTTAGGGAGCGCACGGCTTTTTCGCTGCCGCTTGTTACTTCGTTAAAGCGTTCCATATAGCCGTCGATAATTTCGCTGCGACGAATCACTTCGCGCAAACGATTGCCCACTTCGTCTACACTGTAGGCGATTTTTCGCCAGTTTGGCGCAATGTTTTGCAGGATTTTATGGCGCTTGGCCATTTCTTTGCGATAGTTTGCAACCGATTCGCGGTGCTGTATTTCTGCGGCTTTGTGTATTTGCTTTAAAATATTATCGCCAAATCCGCCTTTTTTTTGATCGTCGATTTTTGAAACCGCCTCCACGGCTTCGAGCCAATCGGGGCTCGGCAGCGGCACTTCGCGGCTGCGGTCGTGATCGTCTTGAATTTTGGTCACTTGCTCCAGAATTTTTCGTTGCAGCTCTGGGTAGCCTCCTAAATCTCGTTGAATATACTTGCTGATTTCAAAAAACTGTTTTTCCAAGTCGCGATCAATTTGTTCTCTGCCTTGCTCGAGTAATACTTCTCGATTCCGTTGGTTTAAGCTTTTTCTAGAAAAAAGAATAAACGCTGAAAATAGACGCAGGCCGCGATACACCGTTTCGAAACAGGTTTTAATGGCACTGTGAGCGAACGAGCGTGCCAAGTACAGCACCAAAATCACGGCTAAGAACAGCAGCAGTGTTATCCCCCAAGAGCCGTTAGTAATATCTTGAATAAAAGCGAGCATGTGTACACCTCCAATAGGAGGCTTTCCCCAGTCCGGGCATTCAGCGGGTTCACTGTTTGCCGCACTTGTTAAGTATCTAATAGCTTGACTAGCGGAAAGCGATAAAGCAGTAAGAAGGGTTTGGCAAGTGTAAATTGTCAAACGTTGCGAGAATTCTGCCCCATAGAAATGGGCATAATATGGGCTTAATGTGACCAATTGTGGCCAATTATGGCGAATTATGGCAGGGTTAACTTTTTGATTTACAACGACAAATCATGTTTTATGGCGCAAGATTGCGGCTTGGAAGGGCTGTTTGTGAGTGCGTTTAAGCTATTTGCTGAATACCCAGTTGTTTTGAACGTCGTCACACACGATAAGTGAATTGCTTGCATGCATACATTGCTCAATATTTTGTGGGAATTGATCGTTGTAGCGGGCTTTGACACTATTGACCTTGCGCTCGTTTTTTAGCAGTTCAAACATGGTGGTAAAACGCTCGCGGGGGTCGATACCGTTGTTAACATGTAACTGATAAGTCCCGACAAATTTAGTGTAGCTCATGGTGGCGCCGGCCAAGCCGATTTCTAGCATCTTAGCGAGATAAATTTGATACAACTGGCTTAAGTATTGTGGTTTGCTGTGCGCGATGTAATTGGGGTGTTGTTGACGAGGCAGTATCAAGCGATTGTGTCTTTCCAGCGCCCCCGGCTGAAGCTGGTTTTTGCGGCGATTGTTTAGCAGCTTAAAACCGCCGTGACTGCACTGAATTTGCTGTTGCTGTTGTTGCAACACGCAAGCGCTCAGCGGATGGGCAACGCCAGCTTTACTCGGTGCTTGGGGTCTTTGCGCAGCCGCCACTTGTTGCTGTTTACCGCGGGTTTTTTTCTCTGGCATGCTGTGTTCAATGTTTGCCTGCTTACGCTTCGGGCTTGCTATCTCGGGGGGCAGGTCTACTCCCGCTCGCTGTGCAGGGTTTTTTAGAATTAAACGCTGAGTTTTTTCGCTATTTTTTCTAAAGCGATACAGGCTTGGTAAGCTGCCGCCATAGCGAGAGGCCTTCACCTGACAATAACTTACCTCCATAGGATTGCGAGCGTGCTCGGAGCACTCATTTGCCGCGGCGGCCAGCGCTGAAAACAGCACTGGCATGGCGAGCATCAACTTGAGTTTATTTTTCATTAGTGTTGCCCGTGCTTTGAATCTCCGCTTATGGCGGCAGATGGGTTTGTGCGCTCGCCCGTTGCTGTGGCAGCTATGCGAGATTGGCGACTATTTTTTGCTTAGCGAGTTTATAGTCTTCTGGTGTATTGATATTGAAAAAAGGATCTTGTACTTGGTCCGAAAAATCAATGCGGCGGTGTTCGAACCGAGACAGCGCTTCTTTTAGCGATAGCTTGCCGAGCGCTTTTAGCTGCAATAAAGGCTGCAAGGAAGATACATGCCAAGCGCTGTTCAAGTAGTGATACCGACTACGATACTCGGCATACACTACGCCAGCGTTAAATTTTGCGGTAGCTGAAATAAAGCGCGCAACGTAGTTTGCCGGCAGAAACGGCGTATCGCCGCCGCTGGTAAGTAACCACTGTACTTCTGGGCAATTGGCTCGCAGCCAGCTCAGGCAGGCAATAATACCGGCGATAGGACCGCTATGATCAACCTCCGTGTCGCTAATTATGGGTAGCTGCAATGCTTGGAAGTGCGCTAAGTTGCGGTTGGTATTAATCAATACTGTTGTATTACCCGCCGATAGCACTCCGAGGATGTGTTCCAACAGGCTTTTGTCGCCCAGTGGCAGCAGGCATTTGTCGATACCCCCCAAGCGACGGCTAGCACCGCCAGCAATAACTGCGCAGGCTAAAGAGCGATTTAGGTTGTCAGCCGGTGAGGGCCTGCTAATTGTGGTTTCGTTGCTCAAGTTGCCTGCGCTGTTGTAGTGGTGACCTTATTTGCTGGGATCTTTGCTCGAGAGCCGTTGCGTTAGTGGGCGTGAAAAGCGCTGCGCGCCAGTCTCTTTGCCGGTCCGAAGTTTAGCACATGCGGCTCCTTTGCTAGCGTTTATTCTATGCTTTTAGCGCTTCAGTTTTAGGTCTCACCGGTAGGCCTTTGTCGGTGTTGTTCCGCTGGCTATTCTGCATTGTCGCTTCTTGGTAAACGTTATTGGTGCACAGCTAACACCGCCAGCAACACCGCCAGCTAACACCGCCAGTTAGCACTGAGCAATTTAGAAGGCATCTCCCTGTTTGAAACCCGTTGCGAATAGGTTTCTGTAAGCTTGTCATTAGCGTCTGTGCTGGCCATGGTTTGAAACACGGGGTATCCTTTGCCCCGGTGTAGTCAATCTCAAATGTCAAGGAGGAGGCCGGTGGCTAAATCTTACCGTGTATTAAATTATTTCAATTTTTTGAGCTTTTGGAGCTAACTTAATATCATGTCACTCAAACTAGAACAGTTGCGCCGCGACTACTTGCAGGGCGGTCTCGATACACTACAGTTAAAAATCAGCCCTTTCGAGCAGTTCAACTTTTGGTTGTCGCAGGCGATAGATGCGGAGCTGAGCGATCCGACTGCGATGACATTGGCAACGGTAAGTGCTTCTGGTAAGCCCTCACAGCGAATTGTTTTGCTAAAGCATGCCGATGAAGCTGGCTTTGTGTTCTATACCAACTACGCCTCGCAAAAAGCGCGGGATATTGCGGATAATGCACAGGTTAGCTTGCATTTCCCCTGGCATATGCTCGAGCGGCAAATTGAAATTTGCGGTAAAGCACACAAAATACCCATGGCTGAATCCCTCAAATACTTTTTATCTCGTCCCAGAGAAAGCCAGTTAGCCGCGTGGGCTTCTCGTCAGAGCCATCGCATCGATTCGAGACAAGCCCTGATACAGCAATATGAAGCCATGCGCAGCAAGTTTAAAGATGGCGAAGTGCCGTTGCCAGATTTTTGGGGGGGCTATCGAGTAAAACCCACCCGCTTTGAATTTTGGCAAGGGGGCGGGAAGCGCTTACACGATCGTTTTGAATATGTGTTGCGAAGTGGCCAGTGGGATATTCAACGCCTAGCCCCTTAATTCCGCTTTAATGTTATTACTTGCTTATCTATTACGCTTTATTCCTACCCCGGTGTGATCACTGCGCTATATTTTAAAGAAGCGTTTTACAGTTGGGTTGAAACTTGTTTCCGCTTGCAGTACTCGTTTTGATTTATACCTCTTAAAGTATGGTGTTTGCCCGCGTTAGCGGGCTTTTTTTTGCCATTGCATAGGTCGTGCGCCACAGGCGGTTGCACATAAGCCAGGGCGGGGTAATTAGGCTTTTTTTAACGGCAGGCGAGAAGTGTATTTCACCTGTTTAAGGGCAAATACGGAGTTGACCGAAGCAACATTGGGCAGATGCACCAGGGTGTTTTTTAAGAAAATTTCGTAGGCGTCCACTGTGGACACCACCACGCGCAGTAAATAGTCTTTTTCCCCTGTAATGGAATAGCACTCCACAATTTCGGGTATTGGTGTTACTGAAGATTCGAATGCGGTAAGCGACGCTTCGTCGTGTTTTTTTATGGTGATATACGCGTGCACCGACACGCTTAAATTCAGTAATTTTGAATTTAGCAGCGTCACCTTTCCACAAATATATCCGGCTTCCTCTAAACGCTTAACTCTTCGCCAACAAGGGGTGTGAGACAGGCCTACCTTTTCTCCCAGCTCGGCCATGCTCAATTCGGCATTGCTTTGCAAGGCATCCAGTATTTTAAGGTCGAAGCTGTCGAGGTCATTATCTGCCATTGTGAGCTCTATTTTTTGCGTGCTGTGTGTGCAGTAAATAAGGCGTTTGTTTTGTCAAACAAGCTGTTTTATACCCATAGCTATTGGATCTAGGCCTAATAAACGCGTCCCTTAAGGCTGTTCGCGGTGTTGCTCCACCTTAAATGGAATGGCTATTCTGCGTCGCCCTAATACCTCGCGTCCTTGTGAGTAGCCCCTTGCTAAGAACAACAATTGGCGCACTCCTAACACCAAAATCTTAAACTCTAGGGGTATAATTTGGTAAAAATTAATAACTCAGAGACTACCATACCTATGTTCATTAACTTAGAGCAACTGCCCGCTGATCCGATTCTCGGTCTAATTAAGCAATTTGGGGAAGACCCGAGAGAGCATAAAATCGATCTCGGGGTGGGCGTGTACAAAGATAATCAAGGTTTAACTCCGGTGATGCAAGCGGTGCAGCATGCGGAGCAGAAGCTGTTTGCCGACCAAACCACCAAGAGTTATATAGGCCCTTTGGGTGTGCCGCAGTTTAATGAGGCGATGAAGCTTTTGGTGTTGGGGCAGCGACACAGTGTTCTAAATGAACAGCGGATCGCATTAGTGCAAACCCCCGGAGGCTGCGGCGCTTTGCGTGTGGCAGCGGAACTGATTAAGCGCAGCCACGGTGCGCCAACTATTTGGGTGAGCGAGCCCACCTGGGGTAACCATACCCCGCTGCTGGGAGATTCCGGCCTCAACATTCGCTCCTACCCCTATTACGACTTTGGCAAACACCGCATTCAGTTTGATGCCATGTTGTCCTGCTTAAACCAAGTGCCTGCGGGAGACTTCGTTTTATTTCACGGCTCTTGCCACAACCCCAGTGGTGCCGATTTGACCCGCGAGCAGTGGCAACAATTAGTGCAGTTGGTTCAACGGCGAGGGTTTACACCCTTTATCGATTTGGCTTACCAAGGTTTTGGCGAGGGCACAGAGCAGGATGCTTATGGCTTTCGCCTGATGGCGGAGCAATTGCCCGAATGTGTCTTGGCGGTGTCGTGCTCGAAAAATTTTGGCTTGTATCGCGAGCGAGTTGGGGCTTTGGCTGTGACCACCGAAACCGTGGCCAGTGCCCAGGCGGTTACCACGCATATTGCCCGTGTCGTGCGCGGTATTTACTCCATGCCGCCATCCCATGGGGCTTTGATTGTCGCGCAAATTTTGGCTGACCCTAACTTATATAAGGTTTGGCAGGAAGAGTTGTCTCAGATGCGGCAGCGTTTGCTGCATACTCGAGCCAACTTGGTGGAGCAATTGCGCCAGCGAGGCTTAGGCGACCGCTTCGATTTTCTGGCACGGGAAAAAGGTATGTTTTCCTTTTTGGGCTTGAAGCCCGAGCAGGTGGTGGCTCTGGCGGAGCAATTTGCTATTCATATGCTCGGTAATAGCCGCATCAGTGTGTGTGGTCTCAACGGCGCGAACATCGATTACTTCGCCGAGGCATTGGCCGCAGTGAGTGCGCGTTGATGGTCCAAAAATGCAAAAAATGGCTGGTTTTCTTGCCTTAGTAGCGCCGTTTCGTGAATCCGCTTCTATACTCTTAAGAGAGTGTTCGTCTGCAAGTTATTTGCTACTTGCAGTCTCTTTAGAGGTCCCGAAAGCACTGATATGGCAGAGCAAAAGATTCACACCGCAGATTTGCGTACCGGTATGTTTGTATCGCGCTTAGATCGCGACTGGCTCGATACGCCGTTTATCCTGCAGGGCTTTAGTATAGAAGATCGCGAAGATATCGAGATAGTTCAAGAATTCTGCGAATATGTCTGGGTAGAAAGCGAATTTGACGCTAGAAAAGGCCCCAGTAAAAGCGCTAATTTGGGTAGCGCTTCACGCCCTTCAGCCCCGCCGCCGCTGCCCCAATATCAAGCCTCCATAAAACAAGAACACAAAAAAATCTACAGCTCTTTTCGTCGTGCGCGCACTATCACTTCGCAATTACTCGATGATTTTCGCCTCGGCGCGGCGATTAATAATGCGGCTGCTAAACAGACGGTTAACGAATGCGTCAAGTCTGTGATACGTCACCCCGATGCCCTGTTATGGATGACCAAAATTCGCGAGTCGCGGCAATACACCGCGGACCACTGTTTGAATGTGTGTATTTTGGCCATTGCCTTTGGTCGTCAGTTAGGGCTCGATGAAGCACAGCTGCAACATCTCGGTTTGTGCGGTTTATTGCACGATGTGGGCAAAATGCGAGTGCCGCATGATATTGTCGAAAAACCCGCCGCGCTGACGCCTAAGGAATGGAATATGATGAAAGCGCATACGGTCCACGGTCGCAATTTATTAATGTCTACCGAAAATATACCCAACACGGTGGTGGACGTTGCGTATAGCCATCACGAGCGTATAGATGGTGAAGGTTACCCGCGCAAAATCTCCGGTAACGATATCTCGCGCTTTGCAAAAATTATTTCCCTGGTGGATGCCTACGATGCAATGACTGCCGAGCGCTGTTATTCGAAACCGAAAACCTCTACCGAAGCCTTAAAGATTATTTACAACGCGCGCGGCAAGCAATTTGACGAAGCCCTCGCGATTAGATTTATCGAGACTATCGGTTTGTATCCCGCGGGCAGTATTGTTGAACTGTATAGTGGCGAGGTGGGCATCGTTATTGAATCCAACCCCCAGCGCCGGCATCTGCCAAAAATCATCCTAGTGCGCGACGCCGATAAAAACCCCCTCGAAAAAGAGCTTGTAAAAGACTTGCAGTACATTGAAAGCGGCGAGCTGCCGCGGCGGCTTTTAATCAAGCAGGTGTGGTGTGATGGCAGTTTCGGCATTTCACTGCGTGTCTATCAGCAGCGCGGTTTGGTTTTAAAGTACAGCTAGCGGTTAAACCCCAGCGGGTGACAGGCCCCAACGGGCGACGTGCCGCAATCGCCCCTCAAAATGTCTCACTGTTGCAGTCGGCTAGTCGTTTAACTCTGCCCATTGATCTTGTAATTGTTTCACCTCCTGCTGCAGTTGCGCGACTTGCTGCTCCAAGGCACTTATTCTCGATAGGTCATTGCTTGCCAGGTCATCGGCGTTGCTCGTGCTGAGGCTGGCAGATGCTGCGGCCGCGGCCCCGGAAAGTAATTCGGGCCCGGGTTCACCGCACAGCAAATGCATAAAGCGGTTTTCGCGCCGTCCGGGTTCGCGCTCTAATTTACACACTAAGGGGCTGGTGGTTTCGCTGAGTTTGTCTAAGTTTTGCTCCACTTCATGTACCGAGGAAAAGTTGTGCAAGCGCCCGGCGCGGCTGCGCAGCTCGCCGGCAGTTTGTGGCCCCCGCAAAAGCAGCAAACACACAATGGCTTTTTCCCCGCCGCTTAAGTGCCATTCGCTAAATTCGGTGTTGCAAAATCGATGTTTGTACTTAGCCACTCGAGAGCCAATACGCATTTCGCTGACTAGGCTGAGCTGATCTAGGGAGTCGAGGGTTGTTTGCACATCGCTTTCACTTAAATTCAGCACGGGTTCGCGATTGCTCTTTTGGTTGCACGCATTGGTTAGCGCGTTGAGAGAAAGGGGGTATTGGTCGGGAGTGGTCACTTCTTTTTCGATAAGCGCGCCGAGTACGCGTGCTTCGTATGGGTTAAGTTCTCTCATCTTGAAATAGGGCTCCTGGTGCAGGTTGTCACGCGGTTGCTGCTGCTCTTTTCTGCGGCGGCGATGGCGCTAGCGGTGCTGTACGCAAAAAAGTACGATGGTTATTTGGCTTGTTAGCATAGCTGCAATTGCATACAGCAGCCCAAAAAAAGCTCTCAATTCTCCACTTGGACCCTGACTCTTTACCCTACGAGGCAGGCCCGCGACGGGTTGTGGCGGTTTAATACCGGGGGCTTTGGGTTTAACAGCGTCTGGGTGTGCTCGGCTAAGCTTTTGTTGGCCAGACCGGCTATGTACTTGTGCTGCGTGTTGCTGCGCATTGATTATCCTAAATAAATCAGTTGGATTGTAGCGAGGGCGTTCAAGGGGCTGAAATGAGAGTGAATTTTTTAACTTTTGAGGCAAATTCGTAGTCACTCTACGGGTGCCGCCGCAAAATTGAAAAAACGCTTTAATTTCAGTTCATTGGGCGTCCGCAGTAGATCCAACTGATTAATTTAGGTTTATAGGCGTAAATTTTCGGTTGCATCGATAAGGTCTTAATGGGTCAAAGTCAGCATGCTTGCATAGCATGGATAGTTGAGTTATAAAATATAAGTTATAAATTATAAGTATTTGGACGGGCTAATCTATTGGTCGGGAGGCCACGATAACCCAAAGCGGCTAGCTCTTGTTTGTAGCAAGGCATCAGCGCTAGCTAAAACATGAGCTCGGTAAAAGACTAGCTAAATAAAAAAGAGAACAGCAAGATGAGTGAAAAACTGGTTACCTACGAGCTCGATGGAAAGGTGGCAAAGATTGGTCTTAACCGGCCCAAGAAACGCAATGCCTTGAGCATGGCATTGACGGAACAGTTAGAAGCAGCCGTCATGCGTGCAAACGAAGAAGCTGAAGCAGGTTTGCTATTTAGCCACGGCGACCATTTTTGCGCTGGGCTCGATTTGGCGGAAGCCGCAGAGTGGATGACCGATCACCAGGCCAACCTTGAGCTGAGAATTGGCTCGGCAGCGAAAGGCAGGCCCTACGATTGGTTAGCTCGTGGTCGGATTCCTTTTGTTGCTGCGTTGACAGGCGCCTGCATTGGCGGTGGTTTGGAAATCGCTTCCTGTTGTCATATTCGCGTCGCCGATGAAACTGCTTTTTTCGCTTTGCCAGAAGGGCAGCGTGGTATCTATATCGGTGGCGGCGGTTCTGTTCGCACAGCGAGGCTGTTAGGGGTTGCCCGAATGAGTGACCTCATGCTCACGGGGCGCGCCTTGTCTGCCGAAGAAGGCGAGCGCTACAACCTGCTTCAATACGTGGTATCGAAAGACGAGCTGATCGAAAAAGCCACGTCGATTGCGCATGGCATTGCCGATAACGCGCGCCTGACCAATTGGGCTGTCGTGAATGGTTTACCGAGAATTCAAGACTACTCCTACGATGATGGTTTATTTGTTGAAGGCTTGTTTCAGCATGCCGTTGCAAGCCCCGAGTCGGATACTCGTCTTAACGATTTTCTCGAAGGGCGTGCCCGGCGAATAAAAGTACCTGGAAAGGACGACGACAAAGCGACCTAAAGCTAATCCGTTACCCACAAATAATAATTGAGGAGGATTTATGGCTTTAACAGATTCAGCCATTGTTGGCTTTGCCGAAGCCAAGACAGCCTTAAAATCAGGCAGAGATATTTGGGAGTTTGGTGCCGAAGTTCTTTCGTCACTGATTGAATACACCGGCATCGAGCAAGACGAAATCGACGGCATGCTGATAAATGGTTCGATGACCGGTGCAGGCAACCCTTTTTGGTCTCAAACCACAGCAGACTATTTGGGGCTTGAACTCGATTTTTGTCAAACCGTCGATATCGGCGGGTCTTCCGCCGTCGGTGCTGTTGCGCGCGCTGCAGCGGCCTTGGATGCCGGGCTGTGTTCGACGATTCTGTTATTGAACATCGATACCGAATCTTCAGAGCAAAACGCGCGCATGCGCTCCTTCCAAGATGAATTTACTTATAGCCATGGAATGATTGGGCCACCGGCTGAATTCGGTTTGCTCAGCCAGCGTTACGACCACCTTTATGGTCTGGATTTTGAGGCTTTGGCGAAGCTAGCGGTGACTCAAAGAAACCACGCCGTGATGAACGATAAAGCCTGTGAAAAGTTGCGTAAGCCCATCACCGTTGATGACTATATGAATTCGCGCGTGATTGCCGATCCAATTCGTTTACTTGATTGCGTGATGGTGTGTGATGGCGGCAATGGCTTGCTGATGACCACGAAAAAACGCGCTAAAGAAAAAGGTTTCAGTAAGTTTGTTGTACCGCTGGGTTACGGTGAGCGAACCAATTATCAAGTCGCCAATAACCTCACAGACATCACAGAAACAGGGCATCTTGTTGCTGGTCAAAAAGCTTTTGCTCAAGCGAAGCTGACACCAAAAGATATTGGCTCGCTTCAACTGTACGACGACTTCCTAATTGCGCTGATCATCAAGTTAGAAATGCTTGGCTTTGCAAAGCGTGGGCACGGTGCCGACTTTGTGAAAGAACATAATTTGGCGCACGACGGTGACCTGCCGCTCAATACAGGTGGCGGGCAAATTTCGGCTGGGCAACCTGGGCTTGCCGGTGGTGGTGTCAATCTTATAGAAAGTGTTCGTCAATTAATGGGGCAAGGTGGGGAGCGGCAGATTAAAAATCAATACCTTTCACTCGTTACCGGTATTGGCGGCATTCCCTATGGTCGCAATTGGTCCACTTCAACAGCACTTATTCTCGGAACGGAGGCCTAAGCGTATGACTAAGTCTTTAAACGATATCAAATCTTTAAACGATACTTTATCTGCTGAGCGCTCGGCGCCTCGCCATTTCAGTTTTACCGAGCCGTATTGGGAAGCGACAAAAGAGAAAAAAGTGTTTCTGCAATATTGCCCGACGACCGAGCAATACCAATTTCACCCTCGCCCCAAAAGTATTTTCAGTGGTAGTGCCGATCTTGAATGGCGAGAAGTCTCAGGAAAAGGCAGTGTGTTTACCTTCACCATTGCTTGCATTGGCCGGCCTCCTTTTGCGGAACATGTGCCTTACGCTTTGGTTACGGTAGAGCTTGATGAAGGCGTTCGAGTGATTGGCAATCTTGTTGATTGCACTCCCGAAAACATCAAAATCGGAATGCGTGTAAAACCTTTTTGGTCGCCGCTACCGGATGGCACAAATTTGCTTATGTTTACGCCGGATAATTAAATCGACAAAACCAGAATTATTCCAAATAAAATATGATGGAGAAAAATGTGAGCACAACAAACGATGGCCCACTTAAAGGCGTCAAAGTTCTAGAAGCAACACAGTTTATTTCCGGCCCCTTTGCTGGGCAGCAATTGGCGGACATGGGCGCCGACGTAATAAAAGTTGAGCGACCTGGCGTTGGTGACCCGATCCGAAACTACGCGAGTGGTCAGGCCCCTCAATATGGGCCTAATTTCGTTGCCGTTAATCGGAACAAGCGCAGTGTCACACTGGATTTACAAAGTGAAGAGGGTATCTCCACGTTTAAAGCCTTAGCTGCAAAATCCGATGTGGTGCTTGAAAATTTCCGACCGGGTGTCATGGATCGATTGGGTATTGGCTACGAAGATCTAAAAAAAGAAAATCCCGGCATTATTTATTGTGCAATCGCTGGTTTTCCAATCGATGGCCCATATGCCAAGCGTCCCGCTTTCGACACGATTGGGCAGGCATCATCGGGAATGCTTTATTTATTTACCGACCCAGAGAACCCAAGCCTACGTGGGCCTACATTGTCTGATCAAGTATCCGGTTTATACGCGGCGAATGCGATTCAAAGCGCATTAATTGAACGATTTCGAACTGAAAAAGGTCGCCGTATTGATCTCTCTATGATGGATGCCTCAATTGCGTTTATGCCGGATGCTTTTGCCTGCTATACCGAAATCGGCATCGAGTGGGACTCTTCATTTCGCGCGGCCATGTCGCACTGCTTGTTAATGCAATGTAAAAACAATGAAACGCTCGCCATTCACATGGGTGGACAAGACCCAGTTTGGAAAAGTTTCCTTAAAGCCGCGAACCGCGAAGATATTATTACCGATCCACGATTTGAAGATCGGGATGAACGTATTAAAAATTGGGGCAAATTAATTGAAGAGCTACGCCCAGTATTTGCTGAAGCTTCGCGAAGTGAATGGATGCAACGCTTAGTTGAAGCCAAAGTGCCTGCGGCAGATGTTTTGACTATCCCCGAAGTGCTTGAAGACCCAGCGGTGAAGCAATCGCAACTGTTTGAAACGAATCAACACCCGGTAGCTGGCAAAGTAACGATGATGCGACGACCAGCGCTTTTTGACGGTGAACGTGGCGGCCCGCAACGACCCGCTGCACTTTTAGGCGAACATACGGAAGAAGTATTAAAGGAATACGGGATAATACAATCCGAAAATTAAAATAAGAAAGCCGAATTAAATAAAACAGTCATCTTTACAAATTTACAACATAAATAAAGTGGGAGGCAGTATGTATTTAAAAAACGCTTGGTACTGTGTATCTTGGGATAAAGATCTAAAAGATCAACCGCTTGGTATAAAAATACTCGGGCAAAAGTTGCTTATTTTTCGAAAGCAAGATGGCTCGGTTGCTGCGTTAGATGCTGTTTGCCCTCATCGATATGCACCACTGCATAAAGGACGTTTGGAAAACGACATTCTCCAGTGTCCTTATCATGGGCTTGAATTCAACAGTGAAGGCCGCTGCACTCTGAACCCGCACGGAGATGTTATTCCACCAAATGCAAATTTACGATCTTATCCTGCCGTCGTGCAAAACTTGGCGGTTTGGGTATGGATGGGCGATCCAGATAAAGCCGACCCTTCACTTTTATTGGAAGAACAGGACTGGACATCTTCCGATAAGTTTGCCAGAGGTTATGGCTATACACATGTACGTGGAAATTATCAGTTAGCTATCGACAATCTTTTAGACCTTACGCACGGGCCTTACGTTCATGTTGGCGGTTTTGGGCAAGAACCTAGAAAAATGGGTTTAAAATATCCAATGAACCATGAATTCTTTGTTGAAGATCGCAAGGTTCACTCTCGATATTATCGAGAGAACTGGAGAACAAATTTGTTTTTCAGGCCGTTTTTTCCACACGACTATTGCGATCAAACGACATTTATGTGTTTGCACCAGCCCAGTAATTTAACATTGGATATTACCGTCTTGGAAGTAGGCGCAGAGAACGGCTTGCCTAGCGAATTTATTGCGCCGAGCTTTCATTTTATTACGCCTGAAACCGAGACGACAGCACACTATTTTTACGCCGCCGGTCACAACAAGCTAATCGATGATAAGACGGTAACGGCAAAAATGATGGAAGGGGTGAGAGTTGCTTTCGAAGATGAAGATGAGGTGATGATTCGCGATGTTCAGGAAGCGATGGAATCGACAGACTTGCTATCACTTAAGCCTGCTATTCTTGAGTCTGACATCGCTGGTGTAACCGCGCGTAAAATGTTGGCAAAAATGATCGCTGAAGAGTAAAAAATTCTAAGGGCGAGGCCCTGCTGCGCTATTAGATGTGCTTACTTATAAAGTATTAAACGAATTTGGTTCAAATGCCGTTGTTGCGTAATCTATAGTGCGATAGAGTTCTTGCGTACAAATTAAAGAAGATTTATTTTCAGTGAAGGCACCTACCAAAGAACTAGAATACGCACTGACTTCTGTGTCGGACTCCGTTGGATTTTTGACACGCGTCGTCCAAGTGCAAATCAACGAACATGTCAAAGCGAGTGGCGGCCTGGATATTAGTCTCGCGACCTTATCCTTGCTTCGACTCTTGCAGGCCAACCCCGGTATTCGCCAAGTTGATGTTGCTCGAATCTTGATGATTCAGGAATCCAATACCGCAAGCCTAGTAAAAAGCCTCGTAAACAAAGGTCTAATTGAAATCTATCGAGACGAAAGCACTCGAAGAGGTTTACGCGTGACCAAAGCCGGTGAACGAGAAATAGAAAAATGGTCTGTTACGAGCGAAATGGATCGTTCCTTCGCTAGTGTCCTCTCAGATAAAGAATACCGCCAACTCCTCGCCTTACTTGATCGCGTCTATAAATCCCGCCTCGATGAATTAAGTAAAACTTGAGTTCGGCTTCGAAATAGAGCTCGCTGCGCTCCAACATCAGCGTTAGCTAAATCAGTTCGATTTGTCCATCTTTTAGTTTAAATCTCGCTTGGTGAGTACTACCACTGCTGCAAAAAAAACGACATGCTGACATCACTCCTTGATAGTTCCAGTATGGGTACATAGTTTTTTTCTGTTTCTAATTAAATAATTGAAATCCCCTTACGTTTGCAGTACGATAAAGTACATTAAATGGGCGGGCCATTTTCGGGTAGTAGCGCCCTAATCTCTCTCAAGATAACAACATATACCCAAAACACTTGAGATTTAGGCCTAATGAGCACGCCCCTAAGTGCCCTTGGCGGTGTTGCCTGTGAGTACCGCCTTGCCAAGAACAAAAATTGGCGCACTCCTAACACCTAAATCTCAAACGCTTTGGGTATAGAAACGCAGATTGATAATCTAAAGAGGTGAATATGAAATATTTAAGAAATGCCTGGTATTGCGCTGGTTGGGAACAAGACCTTACTGATGAACCTCGTGGAATAAAAATGCTTGGCCAGCAGATGTTAATACTGCGCACTAACGATGGCGTGATTCATGCCATGGATGGTGCGTGTCCTCACCGTTTTGCCCCTTTGTACAAGGGGCGAGTTGAGAATGGCATCGTACAATGTCCGTATCATGGCCTTGAATTTAATACCGAAGGAAAGTGCGTTCATAACCCACATAGTGATGTTATTCCAGATAAAGCTGCATTGAAAAAATACCCAGTAGCGGTACGTAACTTAGCGATATGGGTGTGGATGGGAGACCCGGAAAAGGCGGATGAAAGTTTACTTGTTGAAGAAATGGAGTGGGCGCAGTCATCCGAGTACGCAACAGGTTATGGGTATACCTATGTTAATGCAAACTACCAATTGGTTATCGATAACCTCTTAGATCTGACTCATGCGCCGTTTATGCATACGATGTCGTTTGGTGGTGTGCCTCCCGAATTTGGTAAGAAGAGTCCAGTAAAGCGTGAATTTAAAGTAGACGGTAGACGTATACATTCAAATTACTTTTTAGGTGAACGAGACACAATTGGCTTATTTAAACCATTTTTCCCGCACGATAGATGTCAGCAATTCTCTTTTATGACCTTGCATCAGCCCACAAATCTAACCTTTGAAATTAGTATTATCGAAGCCGGTGAAGAAGATCGGCATTCGGGGCTGCAAATACCGAGTTTTCATTTTATAACGCCAGAAGACGAAAAAACGGCACATTACTTTTATGCCTCTGGTCGTAACACTCATATAGATGATGAGCAAGTGACGACCATGATGATGGCCGGAGTGAAGATGGCTTTTCAAAATGAAGACGAGCCAATGATTCGGTCTATCCAAGATATTATGGGGACACCAGACCTATTTTCATTGAGTCCAGCGATTTTAGCATCTGACGCTGCAGGCGTTGCTGCGCGGCGTAGTCTAGATAAAATGATTGCTGAAGAAGAGCTTGAGCCTCTCTCGATAAAGTAGACCCATTCTAATAGTTTAGGACGTGGCAAATGCCAAACTATACTTAGCTGGGAAAAACGTAGCAATAAGCAAACGTTCTTAGGTTTAAGGTAGTAAAACTCAATCTCTACGAGTGGTGTTATCTCATTAGATGACACCACTGTGCGAACCCCGGCAATTCAGTGATCCGTTACTGCAAGCATAGTGAAAAGCCTCGCAAACAAAGGTCTAATTGAAATCAAACGAAATCAAAGCAATCGTCGAGGCTTACAGATCAGCAAAGACGAAGAGCAAGAAATAACAAAATGGTCTGTCACGAGCGAAATGGATCTTTCGTTCACTAGTGCTCTGTCAGGCCAAGAATCCCGCCAACGGCTTATACCCAAAACACTTGAGATTTAGGCCTCATGAGCACGCCCCTAAGCGCCCTTGGCGGCGTTGCTCCGCCTTAAATAGCCAGCTATTGTGAATAGAATGGCTATTGTGCGTTGTCTCGGCAATTGCTCCTGCATTGCCCTAATACCTCACATCCCTGTGCATATCGGCAATTGCTCCTCGGTAATTGCTCCTGCATTACCCTAATAAGCTACATCCTTGTAGCGATGCATTGCCCTAATACCTCACATCCCTGTGAGTACCGC